>JALZFK010000363.1 GCA_030861585.1 Actinomycetota bacterium
ACCACCGTCGAATTGAAGAGCAACTTCGTCGGCACCAAGCACGAGGGCGTAATCGGATGCGAAGCGAAGATGGCCCACGGCGGTCGCACGACTCAGGTGTGGGACGCAGTCGTCACGGACGCCGATAGCGGCAAGCCGATAGCCCTCTTCCGCTGTACGCAGATGATCCTCTACGCCCGAGAGTCCTCGTAGCCGAACGCAGCCCACTTCGGATCGTGCGGTTACGAGCCCGCACCCTCCCTGCTTTCCCGTACGCGGGGATCATCCCAATCGCGAAAAGCCCGAAAGAACGGTACGGCAACGACACCTAGCAGAGCGAAGATTCTGCGCCAACCGCCCATCTGAAGTTCGCCTCGAACCTCGAAGGGGAGAACCGTATCTGAGCGCCAGGCGCCTCTCCACCGACGGTACCCCACCTCGCGCGGATAGTTGTCGTATGGATTCGCCCGAGCACGTACCTCGCCGATGCCCGCCTCCCGCGCCAAAGTGACGGCCCCGGCGTACAAAGTCGTGGCCAAAAGACGCTCTTCGACCCGCGGATCGGCGATGAGAAACCCCAGCAAGAGCCGCTTAGGTGCCAGCCGGTAACTCAGGGCCGCTAATACCTCACCTTTCTCCTCGGCGACGATGAACCGCTCCTCAAGCGCTATCCAGCGAGACATCCCGTTGAGATCCAACAGCTCCGCGACGACGTCCTCGTCCTCCGCAAGGCCCCAGCGCACCTCGATCTCCCTCTGCACCCAACCGCTCACCTTTCACCTCCGTACTCCGCTGGTTGCGCTATAATCGTCCTAATCCAGTAGGACAGCTTACTGGCATATTGCCATAGGACACTAGGACGGTCAAGTGGATTTACGGATAGATTCGAAGAGCCACGTACCGGTACACGTACAGTTGGAGGAGCAGATCAAGCACCTCATCTTTACGGGCGGGTTTGCGGTGGGGAGCCGGTTGCCGAGCATCCGGGCTCTGGCGGGGTATTTGCGGATAAACCGGAACACAGTGGCGCGCGTAATCTCCGACCTCGAGCGCGAGGGCTACGTGAAGAGCCGTCGGGGGAGCGGGGTTTACGTGGTGGAGCCGCCGGTGGCCGCGGAGGATCTGAAGCGCCAGAGGGTTCTGGAGCAGGTGATGGAGCTGGCCACCGCCCAGGGCATGCCGGTAGAGGACTTGGGGTACGCGCTCCTGGCCCGGGCGGGGGTGCGGACGCCCGAGAGAGTGCCGATACTATTCGTCGAGTGCAACGAGCCGGAGCTCGAGCAATACGAGGCGGAGCTCGAGGAGCAGCTACCCGTAACAGTGGAGGGAGTGCTGCTAGAAGAGCTTGAGACCCGCATCTCGGACGAGGAGCCGCGCTGGCAGGTGGCGGTCACCACCTTCTACCATGTCCACGAGGTGGAGGCGTTAATGGAGCCACGCGGGATAGAGACTGTGGCTCTCCTCACGGAGGCGACCCTCGAAGGGCTGCGGAAGCTCGCCGAGCTGCCAGGTGGGACGCCCGTAGGAGTAGTCGGCAACTCGCGGACCTGCACCGATAACCTGCTACGCTCCATGGAGGGGGCGGGCCTAGATCACCTGGACTTCTTCCAGATACAAGAAGACGATGAGGAGAGCTGGTCCCGGACCGAACAGGCAAAAGTGGTGGTATGCGCCAGCGCGGTGGCACGGAGGTTACCGAAGCTCAGTCTCCCGGAAAGCGTGGAGGTCATCGTCCAGGATCGCACCCTGAGCAAGGGCGGCGTGGAGATGCTCGGACGCATGCTCCGCCGGATACAACCAATCACCACTTAGATTTTAACGATACCATCCACGGCGAGCCGTCCTCAAGTTTCGTCGGCCAGATCAGGAGTAGCATCTCGCTCGCCTTCGAGTAACGCCTTCTTGCGCTCCAGCCCCCACCGGTAGCCGCCGAGTTCGCCGTCTTCCCGGACCACCCGGTGGCAAGGCACCACCACCGAGACCGGGTTGGTCGCGCAGGCCCGCGCTACCGCCCGTGCTGCCGTGGGCTGATCCAACCTCCGGGCGATTTCGCCGTAGGTGCGCGTCTCACCACGCGGGATAGCCACGAGTTCTTCCCAGACCCGCCGCTGAAAGGCGGTTGCACGCACGTCCAAGGGCAGGTCTGCGTGCAGCCGAGTCCCGTCGAGGCTTTGCAGCAGGGCGTCGACCCGGGGACCGAAATCCGAATCGTCGCGCCGGATCTCGGCGGCCGGGTACTCATTGCGAAGCTCCGACTCGAGCTTCTCCTCCGAGTCTCCCAGGTAGACCGCGCAGACGCCCTTCCTGGTTACCCCGATAAGCAACAAGCCTAGAGGACAATCGACGATCGTATAACCTATTCGCATCCTGCGTCCTCCCTTCCGGTAGGTGGCCGGCGCCATGCCGAGCCGCTTAGACACCCCCCTCATAGAGACAGCTACTCGACCCGTACCCAGCCTCATATAGCGTGCAGGTCACGGGCTCCCCTTCCTTGAGACGTACCTTTAGCCGGGCGGTGCGACGAGCTTCTGCCCACTGGTGGGGCGTAACCCCCACGAGGTGCTTGAAAGTGCGCTGTAAGTGGTGGGGGCTAACGTACAGGCTTGAGCCAAGTGCCGCGAGCGTCGGGGGGTCTTCGATGTTTGCCTCGATCAGGTCGCAAGCCCGCCACGCCAGTACCACGCGTGGGTCAGGAGCAGCGGGGCCTTGGGGCTGGCAGCGCTTGCAAGGGCGAAAACCCGCACATTCGGCGGCCTCGGGACGGTCGAAGAAGACCGCGTTCTCCCGCTTCGGCCTCCGAGCCGGGCAGGACGGACGACAGTAGACGCCTGTAATGCGCACGGCGAAGACGAAAAAGCCGTCGTAGCGGGCGTTCCGCTCCACCGCCGCTCGCCAGAGATCGTCGTCCACCAAGCCCATTATCTTCGATGGAAATTCTCGCGTGTCCACGACCGAATGATAGGGCAAGGAGGCGGAGCAAACTATCCGGATCTTGCGCTCAAGGTCAGGACTTTGAGTGGAACGTCTCAGCCCCTTACGTTGAAGCGATTCATCGCGGCTTCGGGTCCAGATTCGATCACGGCCTCGACCGCATCAGCGGCGAGCGGCACGGCCTCCTTGACCATCGAATCCATCCGCCCTAGCACATAGTCTACCGGGGCAATGCCGATCGGCGGACGCCCGATGCCAACCCGCACCCGGACGAAATCCGGCCCCAAACGCTGGATGATAGACCGGAGACCGTTGTGCCCGCCCGCTCCCCCACCGACCTTCACCCGCACGTCGCCTGCCGGAAGATCCAGATCGTCGTGCACCACTATGAGTTGTGCGGCCTCGTAAGCCCCAAGCGCCGCCCCCGAGTTGTTCATGAACGTGGTGGGCTTGAGGAGCGTGACGTTTTCGAAGCCTAAACTCACCGGGGCGGCCTCGGCCTTCTTCTTTGCCCGCCAAGAGCCGCCATGGCGGCGGGCGAGCTCGTCTGCGACCAGGAACCCGATGTTGTGGCGGGTGCGCTCGTAGGAGCGCCCCGGGTTGCCGAGGCCTACGACGACGGACGGCTTCGCGGGCCTGGAAGGTTGCTCGTCGGGCTCCTCGTCGCGACGGGCGCCGAAGAGGCGCGACAACCTAAGGTTGGAGATTTTGCCCAGCGGGGCCCGTCTCCCTGTCCTCGACGGGGATCGTCTCGGTCCCTTCCACGCCCCTGGCCCCCTCGCCTTCGGTGGCGGCGGCCGTGGCCGGCGCGGCGGTAGCCCGCTCGGCCTCTTCCTCGGACGGCTCCTCGACTATCCCCGCTTCCTCCAACTCCTCTTCCGAAATCTCCGTGGGCGGCGTGACGCTCGCGGCGATCTCCTCCGGATCGGAGACGAGGGTTACTCCCTCGGGGAGCGTTACGTCGCCGACGGTGAGTTTCTCGTTCAGCCCGAGGTCCGAGACGTCGAGCGTCACCTCCTGGGGAATGTCGCCCGGCAAGGTTTCGACCTCTACCTCGTAGGCGACCTGATCCAAGACGCCCCCCTCCGCAACCCCCGGGGACTCGCCCGCGATCGCGAGCGGCACCGTGATCACGATCCGCTCACGCATATTCACCGGTGTGAAGTCCACGTGCACGAGCTTGCCCGTAACCGGGTCGCGTTGCACGTCCACGACGCGGACCGTAAGGTCGCCGCGATCGCCACCAAGATTTACGTCGTAGAGGGCGTTATCACCGACGTGGGTCAAAGTGTAGTCCACGACCTTCGTCGGGACCGCGATCATCGTGTTCTCCTCGCCCCCATCCCCATACAGGACGGCCGGTATCATGCCCTGCGCGCGCAATCGTCGGGCCTTGTTCTTGCCCCGGCCCTCGCGCTCCCTTGCTTGCAGATCTACGTTCTCCGCCATCTCTTACCTCCTCATATGTTTCTAGAAAAGCTGGTTCTCGCCCATAAAGACCTCGCTCACCGAGTCGTCCGAGAAGACGTTCCTGATGGTGTTGGCGAGGATCGGGGCTATCGTGAGCACGTGTATCTTGCTCTGCGGCTCGTCCCTCTTTAAGGGTAAGGTATCGGTAACGACAACCTCTTTTATCGGGGACTCCTCGATCCGCTCGTACGCTGGGCCCGAGAAGACCGCGTGGGTCGCCGCTGCGTATACCTCCGTGGCGCCCTCCTCGAGGAGGCTCTCCGCTGCTCGCACGGTAGTGCCCCCGGTATCGATGATGTCGTCTATCATGATAGCGCGCCTGCCCTCAAGGTCGCCGATGACGTGCGTGACCTCGGACTGTCCCGGGTGGCGCCGGATCTTGTTCACGATCGCCAGCGGCAGGCCCAGATGGCCCGCCAACCTCCTGGCCACCTTCACCTCCCCGGTATCTGGGGCGACGACCACCGCGTCCTCGGCGTCCCTAAAACCCCGCCCGACGAAGTGGTCCACGAAAGTGTGCATCGCGGTCAGGTGATCCACCGGAAAGCTGAAGAAGCCTTCGATCTGGCCAACGTGCAAATCCATCGTCATCACCCTGGCGGCACCGGCGACCTGGATCATGTTCGCCACCAAGCGAGCCGTTACGGGCTCGCGTGGTTTAGACTTCCTGTCTTGCCGCGAGTAGGCGTACCAGGGGATGACCGCAACGATGCTCGCCGCGGAGGCACGCTTCGCAGCGTCGATCATGACGAGGAGTTCCATGAGGTTGTCGTTTACCGGTTCACCCAAGGATTGGATGATAAACACGTCAGCACCTCGGACGCTCTCCTCGTACCGGGCGTACATCTCGCCGTTCGAGAACTTGGTGATCTCGACCTCACCGAGATTGAGGTCTAGCCGCTCGGCTATGGAGTCGGCCAACTCCGGGTAGCCCCTGCCGGAGAAGAGTATCATCCGGTTCTCCGCTGTCCGTTCCAGGTGGCTATCCTTCTGTCTCAAGCGCCCGTCCTGCATCATACGAATCATCCCTCCGTTTCGGCCCGCCGCCCGTCGTGGTCCTTCTTCCCGTCCTCGGACACCTTCTCGGGAGCATCCCTGATCACGCGCGCCGGCATTCCCACCGCAAGCTTGCCCGGCGGGATGTTCTTGTTTACCACGCTCCCGGCCCCAACGTAGGCGTTCTCGCCTACGGTTATCGGCGCGATCAGATTCGTGTTGATCCCGGTGAAAGCGCCGTCCTCTATCGTGGTGCGATGCTTGTCCTTACCATCGAAGTTAGCCGTGATCGTACCCGCCCCCAGGTTGACTTCTTCGCCAATCTCCGCATCCCCGATGTAAGAGAGGTGCGGCACCTTGCTTTTCGCCCCAACCCGCGCGTTCTTAACCTCGCAGTAAGCCCCAACCTTCGAAACCTCCCCGAGCACCGTCCCCGGCCTCAGGTATGCATACGGACCCACGGCAGCACCCGCGCCGATCGCGGCACCTCGTCCAACCGAGTGCTCGACGAGCGCTCCGTTGCCCACCACCGTGTCCAGGAGATCTGCCGACGGCCCGATTACGCAGTCCGAACCTATCCTCGTCTCCCCACGCAAGAACGTCCCCGGTAATATGACCGTGTCGTACCCGATCTGTACGGAGGCCTCTATGTGCGTACTGGCAGGGTCCCGGACCGTTACCCCCCTCCTCATGTGCTCATCGAGGATGCGCCGCCGCAAGATCTCTTCGGCTCGTGCTAGCTGCGCCCGATCGTTGACCAGGTTCGCCTCTTCGAGATCCTTCAGGCGGAAGGTCACTGCTCGGCTCTTCTCGCCGATAATCTCCAAGGCATCCGTGAGGTAAAGCTCACCCTGGGCGTTCTCCGCGCCAACGAGCTCGAGGGCGCACCGAATCTCCTTGAGCTCGAACGCGTAGAGCCCCAAGTTGACGAGCCGAATCTCCTTCTCCGCCTCCGTCGCGTCCCTCTCCTCGACGATCCGCACCACCCCCGCGTCCTCCATCACCCGGCCCAAGCCCGTCGGGTCGACAAGCTCCGCCACCAGCACCGTCGCCCCCACCCGCGCCAAGCGGTGGCGCTGGATGAGCCCGGCGAGCGTACGATACGAGATAAGAGGGCCATCGCCGTTCACGACGAGGAGGATGCCCTCCTCCTCGTCGATGGCCTCTAAAGCCACGCGCACCGCGTCTCCGGTGCCTCTCTGCTCCTTCTGCAAGATGGGATCAACCCCCGACGGCAAAACCGACTTTACCTCGTCGGCCTGGTGGCCCACGACGACCAGGGTTCTCTGTGTCTCTATTGGCTCGAGTGCGGCTATAGCGTAGTTGACCATCGGCACGCCACAGATCGTGTGCAGCACCTTGGCCCGGTTGGACTTCATACGGGTGCCCTTGCCGGCCGCTAGGACAGCGGCAAAGATCGGCGAGTCTCCGCGCTCGGACATAGGATACTAACGGCTCCTTCGTGCTCGGCCACTAACGTCCACGAGAGACCCCTATGGGCTCCGCAGGCTGGGGCGGCAGGATTCGAACCTGCGATCCCGGGACCAAAACCCGGTGCCTTGCCACTTGGCCACGCCCCAACGCGAACGTCCCCGCTCTTCGCCCTCGCGATAACGCCCGCAACGTCTGCGATTATACCGGAGCCGCTTGTAACCGTCAGGTTCGTAACAGTCTCAACAGCGGCAGTGGTTGAGAAGATAGGCCAGACCTACCAGAAAGGACGAGCGTTTTGCCCTGTCTGCTCACCTTCTCTCGACGACTTCTTACGCGCATCATCGATCTCGGGGATACCTGACGGCGTATGCCGCCGGCGACGCCTGTAGGCCGCTAGCGCAAGTCCGAGTGGTGCGGCGACCATGGCCACGAGCACGAGGGCATCCGGAACGTTCCTGGCCAGAGAGTTAGCCCATACCTCGGCGGCGTAGGCCACGTCCACGGCTCCGTTCTCCTCGTAGAAACCGGAGAGGGCAAAAGTCCCCTCGTAGGCTATGAAAACCGTCCCAAGCAGGATGAACATGATCCCCGAGATCATGCTCGTAGTGTGCACCCGCAGGCGACCTAGACGGAGTTCTCGCCCCCTCAGCCAGGAGCGTCGTCCGAGGTCGAAGCGGTCCCAAACAGCAGCCAATAAGAAGAGGGGCAAGGCCATGCCCAAAGCGTAGGCCGCGAGTAGCCCCGCTCCCCGAACGACTTCTTCGGACGAGGCGGCTACGGTGAGAACCGCCCCCAAGATTGGCCCGGAGCAAAAACCCGCAAACCCGTAGACGGCGCCCAAAGCGAAGGCGGCACCCGCGGAGGTGCCCCGGACCCTACCCCGCAGGCGAGAAAGAAGGCCGAGCTCGAAGCCGCGCCCCAAGAGTTGCAACAGGCCTAAAGCTATGATGAGGAGACCGGAGACTAGTATGAGCGCCCCCCGTTGTCCGTAGACGAGCCTGCTCATCACCGAAGTCCCCATTCCCAAAGGCACGAGCGTCGCGGCGAGCCCGACGTAGAAAACTGCGGTCTTCGCGAGGAGCTCCTTGCATGACTGAAAGGCGTAGGCGAAGAAGGCCGGCAAGAGCAGGGCGCTACATGGGCTCAACAACGAGAGAATCCCACCAAGGAACGCCGCCAAGTAGGAGACCTCAACCATCCTTAGCCTTTCTGATCTCTCCTATCATCCGCACATAAGCGTACGGATACCGCATGCCCTCCGAAACATGACACAACCGACGGTAACGGCCTTGAACGCCTCTAAATCCCAATCCGCGGTTCTCGCCCCGGCTTGGTAGGCGCTCTCCAAGAACTCGAGCAGGGTGGCTTTCGGCGAAGCGGCTTTGCGTAGGTCCTCGTACATGAGCAGCGTGGTAGAACCCCCATCCTCGGTCGCCCAAAACGCTTGCTCCGGACCAAGGAGTACTGGGCGGCGTTGCACCCTTAGTCGGCCGGGAGCGCTTACGTGAACTTTATGATGGATGAGGGTCAGGAGCGTATAAAGGCCACCTACCGCGACAACTTCGAGGAAGCTGGTGGCCATGAAGAACGAGTACGATCCGACCAACCTTTTCCGCGTAAACCAGAACATCATACCCACCACCGTGTGAAGTCTACTTAATGAACTCCCGTAACAGAGAAGAAGAGAGCCGGGGCTGTTAGTAACCCCGGCTCTCTTCACATCCCCGAGTTTCCGGGAAGACCCCTTCTCGCAGCTGAGAGGATAGATCTTTGGCGGATGCCCCGCACCGGGTAGCTGTATGCTTCAGAATAAGAGTCGCTCCACCAAGGAAGTGGATCGGAAAGTAAATCGAGGCCGTTGTAAATCGTTCCTACTTCGAGGGGAGAAGTGAGGCCATGAGCCAATCGGATGCGCGTAAACAAGGGGCTAACGCCCCAGAGGGTATCATCCTCGGGCCGGGCGAAGGCCGAACCATAGGGGGCATAACGCTCAAAGCCACTGCTGAGGAAACCGGAGGGTCGATCGGAGTCCTCGAAGCGACGAGCCCCCCGGGAGCTGGGCCGCCTCGCCATGTCCACTACGGCTGCGACGAGTTGTTCTACGTCCTTGAAGGGCAGTTCCTCTTCCTGGTCGGGGAGCGGCAAGTCAGCGCGCCGCCCGGAACGTTTGTGTT
>JALZFK010000060.1 GCA_030861585.1 Actinomycetota bacterium
GGGGCTGTCCGGGCCATCGAACCGGACCCGCGAGGACCAGCGGCGCCACCACTCAAGCGTCTCCTCCAGGCGGCAGTCGAGCTCGTCAGAATCGGGCACCTCAGGCGGATCGTAGTCCAGAACTTCCGGACGTACAGACACGATTGAGAGACGGGCTCGCTCCCCAGCCCGCACCGTAAACGAGGCTTCCAGATTGTGATCTCCAGAGGGGACGAGCTCTGGATCGCCAGAGATAATAAACGCGTCATCTCCTCCGATGAGGCTGTAGCACTGCTCTTGTTCGTAACGTATCCAGGGCTTGAGCTCTCCGTAATCTAACCGCGGTACCACCAGCAGGCGCAGGTCGACTCGTCCACGGTCACCCTCGACGACGCGCAATAGTTGGCGACGAGGGTCTCCTCTACCACCCTCGCGCATAGTGAAACAGTCGAGCAAGCGAGCCTCGCCACCACCCGTCTTGAACCTGGTCTCGAGCACCAGTGCATCATCGATATAACTACGAAAGGTCTCGCTGTCCTCCTCTGGGGATATAGAGCAGAATCCACCCCGCTCCCAGTCGAGTAGACGACCGAAACAACTGTCGCTGTCGATTCGAGGCATGCAGCACCAATCTATAGAACCGCTTTTGGAGACGAGGGCCGTCGAAAAACAGTCGCTGATGAGGCCATAGTCGCCGATCGGGGGGTACGATGAGTGTTCAGGCATGTTGCTCTCCCCTTCTTCCCCTATATCTTATTAGCTAAGAGTGTCGAAGACGTAAGGCAGCTGCAGGCCGCCACCGCCGAGTCGTCCAAGCGGTAGCTCACCAACGGTTGTGGGTGTCGCTATCCAAAAGCGACGCCCACCCTCCGCCGAAGCGCTTGCTGGTCTTGCTGCCCAGCAAGGCCAATACCATGAGCAGAAGCCCGACAATCAGGCTGTTTATCGCTGGCCCCGTTCCATAGCCGAGGAGCCAGGGCGACGCAAGAAGCCAAGCGCCCAAGATAAGGTCGACCCAACGCAAGTGCCGCATCACGGGCCAGATAGCGACAAAAGCGAGGCCAGCGACGATTGGGCCCACGATCCGGTCGCTGGTCCGAGCCGGGTCGCCGTAACCGAGTACGGCCGGGCCCGCCATCAGCCAGAGACCGAGCACGAAGCTGATGATCCGAGCCCACACTGTCTAGTCGCCTCCCTTCCGGGAGGGACGTACCAGGGTACCCTCATGACTCAGACCCCACAAAGCTCGCCAGGCCGAATGCCCGCTCGCACGTATCCGCTTCAGATACTGAAGCGTAGCCAGCAATTCCTCCATCCCCGGTCCGACGATCGTGAGCGAGACGAAAGCCGAGGCCAGGCAGAGCGTGCACCAACTGCCGACCACCACAGGCTGAACAATCATCAGCAGGATGCTCACCACCGCCCCGGAGCCGACGACGAACCCCAGCGCGACGGTCGTCCACGGTACCGTGCGCCACCGCTCGGACCCACCGACGAAGCTGAGAACGATCTCGCCCAGGTAGGCCAGAGCCCCGAGAGAGGCATCCGGAACCGGCAACGACCGAGAGAAGGACGAGGACAGTACCTCGCGGCTCCCGTTCCCAAAGAACGGCTCCCAGATGCTCGAGAACACACCTACCTGGTAGAGCGTAAGGTAGGTGGCGATGCAGAAGCCAACAAAGGCTCGTGCGGCAAGGGAGAGACGCCTGGACCAAGCCGTTGGGTTCTCGTCCCAGCCGGGTGGTATCGAGTCGCGGTCCATCACCGGCGGGCGAGCGCAGCTCCAGTAAGCATGGCTAAGGCGGCACCGGCGAGCGCCAAACTGCCGCGGTGGGTGTTCGCCCACCACTGATAGCTCCGAGGGTGGGCCGGACCATCGAAGCTACCGTGGGCGCCGTGGTCGCCGGGCAATGGCTCCCACAAGTTGTCCCTGCGATCCTGATCTACGGGCTCGTCCGTCTGTTGCGAGTCAAAGCCCGTCCGAGCCAGGTAGTAGTCCAACTCTCGGGGGATAAGCTTGTTGCCCCCAATAGCCTTGACTGCGGGCCAGCCGACCCAGAGCTCGTTTCGGCGGTGGTGAGCGGCCCAAACTACCGCCTCGGCAGCGACCTCGGGTTGGAAGATCGGGGGTACCGGCTGTGGCTTGCGGGGGAGGCGACTCCTTACCCACCCAAACTGCGGCGTGTTCAACGCCGGCATCTGGACCATCGTGAGCTGGACGTTGCTCCGATCGTGGATTAGCTCGCTCCGCAGTGACTCGGTGAAGCCCTGGATGGCGTGCTTGGAGCCGCAGTAGGCGGCCTGTAACGGTATGGCCCTGTAGGCGAGCGCGGAGCCCACCTGCACTATAGAGCCCCGGTTTCGCGGCAGCATTCGCTTGAGGGCGGCCAATGTGCCGTATACCGTACCGAGATACGTTACCTCCGTGACCCGCCGAAACTCCTCAGCCGTCATCTCCTTCACCGGAGAGAACACCGAAACCATCGCGTTGTTCACCCAGACGTCTATCGTGCCGAACCTCTCCTCGACTTCTCCGGCCGCGGCCTCGACCATTTCGGCATCGGAGACGTCGGTCGGGAGCACCAGTGCCTTGCCCCCGGCGAACTCGACTTCGGCCTTGGCACCCTCGAGCCCGTCGCGCCCGCGCGCAAGCAGCCCGACGCGCGCTCCCTGCCTGGCGAAGGCCTGGGCCGTCGCCCGCCCAACGCCCGCCGAAGCCCCGGTTATAACCACAACTTCAGGTCTGTTATCTGCAGCCATTCAGTTCTGCTCCTCTTTCAACTGTCCTTTTTCTGTTCGCGCTCTATTGCTCCCTAACGGTCAGCAAAGGTAGCCCCGTCTGCTCGTCGCTCTCGCGTCGGAGGTGTTCGGGAGACTCAACGATGACAACCTCCAGGGTCGGTTGGATGTGGGCTTCAAGAAGGTGGCCACCCCTCGTCGTGCCGTCGGACCTGCCAACCACCACGTGGGCGTGCACCTTTGGCTCCCCTTCGAAGAGGGCGACGTCGCCGACGAGCGAGAGCACCTCTACCTGCTCGTCGACGGGAATTTTCTTGTACTCCTTTTTCTCCATGTCGAAGTAGCCGAGCGTAGCGTCGCTAAAC
>JALZFK010000399.1 GCA_030861585.1 Actinomycetota bacterium
CTGCGCAGGAAGCTACTGACAAGGCCGCTCGTGACAGAGCCGCCCTACCTTTGGTGGACCCTACCACCGGGGCTGTAATAGATTCGAGCACCGGGACTTCGGCGAGTCCAACCACAGGGACTACAGGGAGTCAACCCGCCCTCTCCGGTTCCGAAAATCCGGTGATCGACTACGCGCTGAGCTGGGATGGCGTACCCTACGTGTTCGGCGGAAATTCCCGCCGTGGTATTGACTGCTCGGCCTTCACTGCGGCGGTCTTCCAGAAGTTCGGACTCATTCTCCCAGATTCGCCAGCGCAGCAGCTGGCGATGGGCACGCCCGTCAACCGCAGTGAACTCAAGCCTGGAGACTTGGTCTTCTTCGATGAGGATGGGGGCGGTGGGCCGCCGACCCACGTCGGTATATACATGGGCAACGGTCGGATCGTGCACGCCTCAAGCTTCACCGGTGATGTCACCGAAACTGACCTGAAGTACCTTAAGGGCTTCATAGGTGGAAGGAGGCTCATGTAGGCTCCTGAACCCCGGCGCTGTAATCGCGACTACCTTCCCACTGGCCCATCAGAGAACACCCCAGGCCACAGGAGGGGAATAAACCACAAGAATAAACCTCGATCAAACTTTCGCTCGATGCCTCTGCAACTGGTTCGGCCGTACTCTCTTAGGTGTATGGCACAAGCGACCAGAGGAGAAATTCAGAATGAGACAACGTATCGCGTTCTTGGTCATCCTGGCGTACCTGTGGGTGATGATGATCCTCTTGGGCGCCATCGTGCTGGAGACGTTCATGGTCTACCCCAACGTCTTCTACGACCCTCCTCGTTCGCTCGAAACCGGCCTGGAGTTCATGGCCGTCAGGGCTCCGAGCGACTTCTTCCCGCTCCTCGGTTTCCTCTCCTGGGTTACCGGCGCCGGAGCCTTGATCTTAGGTTGGCACGTGAAGTCGGTGCGCTATTGGATCCTCTTCAGCCTGCTCATGATCGTGTGCGAAGGTCTGTTTTCGATGACATTCTTCTGGCCTCGCAACGAGATCATGTTCATAGAAGGAACGGCGGTTCATTCTGCCGAGTTTCTGAGGCAAACAGCTCAGGAGTTCCAGACGCTGCATTGGGCGAGGGTTGCGTTCAACGTTGCGGCGTCTGCGTCGATCTTCGTAGGTTTCTTGAAGTTCTACCGCCAAAGGTCACCTCTGAGGAGGCGCATCGGGAGACGTAAGTAGCCGCTGGCGCAGCCCTTCGGTCCACAGGGAGAGGTTTTTCGGGCCTACGCCCCAGATCAGCAGCACCGCCATCACACCGTAGATGGGCAAGTGGCCGATCAGTTTCTCCCAGGCGAAGAGCGTCAGCGTTAGGTTTGTCGGGAACCACGCGATGACTACGACCTCACGCACGAAGATTCCCAGCGCTATCCACAGCCCCACCAGCAGCTCCACGGCCCCCGCGCACAGCACGAATGCCTCATCGGTGAGCGGCACGCCCAGGGCGCCCGTAAAGTTGAGCGGATACTCCTCTAGGAAAGCCAAGCCCAGCGGCAGGTTCGCGAACTTCTCGGTAAAGGCGACGAAGGCGAGGCTCAAGCCCACCCCTGCCCGGACGGCGGGCACGGCGTAGCGTGAGAGTTCCGCTCTAGGCTCCAGGCGCGGGAAGAGCAGGCGGTCGACCGAGAGGGGGCCGCGCCCAGCTAGCAGGAAGAAGGCTGCGAAGCCCAGGTACAGCACGTTATCCAGCATCGGCTCGAGCCCCACCAGGAAGATGCCCGAGAACCACAGCAGGCCCAGCGCCACCGCGGCCACGCGCGTCAGGCCCCCGTAGAAGAGGGCGAGCGCGATGCTGGCCTCGGCTAGGCCAAGGAAGTTCGCCCATACGCCGGGCATCTCGTTGTCCGGAGAGAAGAGTGTCCCCTGCACGCCGTTCACAAGCAGGGGCACGGCGACGTGGATGCCGAGGATTAGAGGCACCAACCCGTAGAGCAGGCTGCGGCGCTCGTCGGTGGCCCCGAAGGCCTCCGGCCCCGGCAAGAAGCCCTGCCCCCGTGCCCTCCACAGCATCCCGCCCAAAAGCGTCACCAGCAGCACGGCCCCGACGAGCGCCAAGGGCAGCGGCCGGAACAGCAGATCCCAGCGCAGCCCGCCGACCGGCTCCCCCACGAACCACTTCTCGTGCGCGTGCGCCGGCCCTGCCAGGACCACAAAGAGTGTGGTGAGAGGCACAACCCCCAACGAGAGCCGCCCCAGAATTTTCATACTTGCCTCCTTGTAGAGCGTGAATTCTTCGCCCTAACGTGTTGGGGACACTCTAGACCTCCTCTACTCGACCAGTCGGCCGGCGACCTCGTATTCCTCGTCGGATTTGGCCCACTCCTCAAGGTACTCGGGGACGGTATGGACGGGCTCCTCGGCGACGGCGAGCCCGTCGTCTCGCTTCTGGACCACGAAATTGACCTTCATGTTCGGGTCGAGCTCCGGGTAGTCGCAGCGGTTGTGGGCACCGCGGGTCTCCCGGCGCTCGATGGCCCCGAGGATGGTCGCCTCGGCGACGACGAGAGAGCCACGCAGGTCGAGGGCGTAGGCCAAGTCGTTGAGGCCCTCGGAGGTAGGCCTGACGTCGACGTCGTTGGAAGCTTCCCGGATCTCCGCGAGCCGCCTCAGGCCCTCAGTCAGCTTCTCCTCGCTCCTCACCACACCGCAGGTCTCCTGCATGGTGTTGCGCAGGTCCCGCTGCAGGGGACGGGCGAACTCCTCGCCCTCCTTTATGAAGGAGGCTACCTCCTCGGCGGCTTCTCGTATGGCGGCTCGGTCGCGGAGCTGCACATCGGCATTGCGGGAGAACTCCGCTGCGGCCTCGCCGGCGCGCCGTCCGAAGACAACGGTCTCCGAGAGGGAGTTGCCCCCGAGGCGGTTAGCTCCGTGCAGGCCGGAGGTGTTCTCGCCCGCGGCGTACAACCCCTCGACGCCTGTGGCGTGCGTCTCGGGCTCGACCACGATACCGCCCATCGTGTAATGGGCGGTCGGCGCAACCTCGATTGGGGACTTGGAGATGTCGATTATCGAGGCCTCGAGGAACTGGCGGTACATACGCGGTAGCTTCTCCAGGATGTACCTCTTCGGGCGGTCGGAGATGTCGAGGTAGACGCCGCCATGCTCGGAGCCGCGGCCCTCAACGATCTCCGTGTAGTTCGCCAGGGCTATCCTGTCGCGCGTGGAAAGCTCCATGCGCTCGGGGTCGTAGCGCTGCATGTAGCGCTCGCCGTCCGCGTTGTATAACCGCCCGCCCTCGCCGCGGATGGCCTCCGTCGCGAGCGTACCGACCCACTCCTCGGGGTAGACCATCCCCGTCGGATGGAATTGGACGAGCTCCATGTCGGAGAGTCTGCAGCCGGCCTCCAGGGCCAGGTACATCCCGCTCCCGGTGTTCTCGTCGCGCCTGGACGAGCTCACCCGCCACAGCCGCGTGTGCCCGCCGGTCGCGAGCACCACGGCGTCGGCCAGGTACACGGTTCGCTCGCCGCTGTGCACGTCGAACGCGTACGCCCCGAAGCAACGCCCGTCGTGGACGAGGAGCTTGCTGACGTACTGCCCCTCGTGAACGGGGATGCCCAGGGACTCCGACTTATCCACGAGCGCGAAGAGCATCGCCCTGCCGGTGTAGTCGCCCGCGTAGCAGGTGCGGCGGTACTTGTGCGCCCCGAAAAAGCGCTGGTCGAGCTCCCCGGAAGGCGTCCTCGCGAACGGGGCGCCCCACTCGGCGAGCTCGTGGACGGCGCGGGGGGCCTCCTTCGCCACGATCTCGACCGCCTTCGGGTCGGAGAGGTTATAGCCCTCCTTGAGGGTATCCGCGAAGTGCTGCTGCCAGGAGTCCTCCGGGTCGCGGGTACCAAGGGCCGCGTTGATGCCGCCGGCGGCGAGCACCGTGTGGGCGTCCTTGCGGGGACGCGTCCCGATCACCACCGCCTCCGAACCCGCCTCGTGCGCCGCGATCGCTGCGCGCAAACCCGCCGCCCCGCAGCCGATGACAAGTATGTTGGACACGTTCGCCCTCGTGCGCGTAGAGCCGTCAGTCATGGTTGAATCCTCCGATTAGGGCTTCCCAACCCACCCGTGTATCTCTACTGGTGAACCGCTAAAGCCCCTGCAAAACGCTATTTTTCGTACGACTAGAAGATACCACCGCAGCCCTCGTGCTGGTGCTATATCTTTCACAGAGCACTATGGCGACGATTCAGGTTTCGATAGGCCCGATAGGATGGGCTTAGCAACCTCGTTGCTAAACCTCGCTGCAGAGCCTTTATCTGGCCTGTACCGTTACAAGTATTACAAACACTTGCTGTACCACCAGTACCCGTGAGAAGTAGATAGAGCGGGGACTTTCCTGACGGATTACAGTATGGTTGCAGTAAATCGGCCCGGCGCTTTTGCCGGGCTTTCCCGATTTATTGCGATTTGCAGTACTTTTAGGGGCGCGCTCGGCAGGACTCGAACCTGCGACCTTCTGATAGTCAGGCTTAGGAGGTTTACAGCTGTCTTTGGTTGTTTGAAAACCGCTTATTCAAGCCACCTTCTCATTCTGGCTTTTCGCAGCTGTTTACCCGGGTAACTGTTAAATCTCTGTCAAAAACTGTTACTGGGCACATGCTGCTGAGTTTCCGAGAAGACCCCTTCTCGGCAGCTCGGTGAATAGAAGAGGACCCGCCCCCATAAAGGGACCCGCGGGTCCCTTTAATAACCCTTAACCGAACTGTGTCCCAATGTTACCCAGCTGTATGCCTAGTGCTGATGTAGGGCTGCCATATTAGGTGAGTGAGAAATAGATTGTCTTCCTTATTCGGTTTTGTGTTGAGCAGCAGAAGGGGCTACTACTGGGGGCATCGCCAGGAACAAAATCCTGGGGACCGTTGGTGCAGAGCGTACGAAAGTTGGCAGTACGCGCCCTCCGTAGACGAAGCGTACTCTAGAGGTCCGATTCTTCCACACCTCAAAAAGCGCTAGCAAGTTTCCGAGAGGCCCTTAGAGTGGCGCAACAAAGCAGAGAGTTTCTGGCGACGGATCGTAGCCCCCCTAGATGTTATGGCGCGCCTGCGCATCGCTATGAAACAAAACGACTTTGGGGAAACGGTGCTAAGCACCCAAACCAGCGCTACGTTCTATGCAACGGGGCTAATGTCGTCGCTATTCGGTAAGAACGTGACCGTTACGGCCATCCCGGAGGGGATGGACACGCGCCTAATCGTGCTGGCTGACGTGATGTTCGGCAGTCCTACCGAATTGTTAGATCAAGTCGCCAAGATCGCCAGCGAAGAAGTTGTCCTAGAAGAGGCGTAAACAGTGGTTTCCGAGCAGCCCTTAGAAGCGGCAACTGAGTTTTCGAGAAGACCCCTTCTCGGCTACTGATGCATTGTCCTCGGGGGCCGTCCCCCTGTCCCATACTGTCACCCTCCCCAGGTAGAGGCAATCTTGCGTATTCTAAAGAAAATCATCCTTTCGGTCGGCAAGATCATCCTTTTGGAGGATGCCACCTCACGTCCTGCGCGTTAGGTTTATAGATGTTAGCTAGCTTAAGGCGGGGCTGACGAGCC
>JALZFK010000084.1 GCA_030861585.1 Actinomycetota bacterium
CGCCGGATCAACAAGCTGAAACTCCTCCTCGATCCCGACGGTGTACGGCGGCGAGGCGCCGAAGGTGATCTTCATCCTGCTACGTTAGCAGCGCGGGGCTTCTGGGATATGTCCCCTCACGGTATCCTCTGCCGCGCCCCTATACAGGGTAAGGTCCCCCCTCCGATGGTCCTTCAGTACCCCTTGCGGGAGGAATGACCTTTATGTGCAGCTCTTTGAGCTGCTCCTCGGTGACGGGGCTGGGGGCGTCCATCATCTCGTCGCGGGCCCCTTGAGTCTTGGGGAAGGCCATGACCTCTCGGATGTTCGGCTCGTCGCGCAGGACCATGATCAGGCGGTCCACCCCAGGTGCTATGCCCCCGTGCGGTGGGGCCCCGTAGCGAAAAGCCTCGAGCATCGCCCCGAAGCGCCGTTCGGCCTCTTCTTCGTCGATGCCGATTATGGAAAAGACTTTCTGCTGCAACTCCGGACGGTGGATCCTCATGCTCCCCGAGGCGAGCTCCGTTCCGTTGGCGACGAGATCGTAGAGCTGGCCAATAACTTTCAAGGGATCTGTGTCGAGTAGCTCGAGATCCTGTTCGCGCGGCAGCGTGAACATGTGGTGCATGGGCTCTATGCGCTCCTCATCTTCGTTCCACTCGAAGAGCGGGAAGTCCGTTATCCAGCACAAGGCGAGCATTTTTGGATCCGCCAGCCCTAGAGCGTCCCGGAAGTGGAGCCTGAGGCGGTTTAGGCTCTCGAACACAACTCCGTCCTTATCCGCAACGAAGAACATGTAGTCGCCCTCCTTAGCTCCAAGCGCCGCTTTCAAAGCTTCCCCTTCTCTGGCGGAGAAGAATTTGGCGATGGGGCCCGCAAGAGCCCCTTCTGAGACCTTGAGGTGGGCTAGTCCCCGCGCACCGCCGGCGGATGCTACGGACGTCAACTCGTCTATCTCTCCCCGGGTAAGATCGCCCAAGCCCCCGACGGCGATGCCACGCACCGATCCTCCGGACTCGACCGCTCCGCGGAAGACCCTGAACTCGCTTCCGTGCGCGATCTTCGAGACGTCCTTAAGTTCGAGACCGAAGCGCAGGTCGGGCTTGTCCGTCCCGTACCGGTTCATCGCCTCGGCGTAGGTGAGGCGCGGGAAGGGCTTGGAGAAGAGCTTTTTCTCGGTGAGTTCCTCGACGATCTCGACGTAGAGATTCTCGACGAGGGTGAGGATCTCGTGCTGGGTCGTGTAACTCATCTCGAGGTCGAGCTGGGTATGCTCGGGTTGTCGGTCGCCGCGCCCATCCTCGTCACGCAAGGCTCGGGCCACCTGAAAGTACCGCTCGAACCCGGCTACCATGAGTAGCTGCTTAAACTGCTGCGGCGATTGCGGTAGGGCGTAGAACTGGCCCGGGTATAGCCGGGCTGGCACCAGGTAATCGCGGGCGCCCTCAGGGGTCGAGGCGGTCAGGAGAGGTGTCTCGATCTCCACGAAGTCGCGGGCGGAGAGGTACTCGCGCATGTGCCTGACGATTTGGTGCCTGAAAACGATGTTCTCACGCATCCTCTGGCGCCGGAGGTCTAAGTAACGGTACCTCAGCCTGAGAAGCTCGTCCACCGGTCTCTCCCGGTCGATCTCGAACGGCGGCGTCTTCGAAGCGTTCAGGATCTTGAGCGTCGTCACGGAGACCTCGATCTCCCCGGTCGCAAGCTCTGGGTTCTCGTTGCCTTCGGGCCTTTTTACGACCTCCCCCTCGACCGAGATGCTCCACTCGGACCTCAAGTCCTCGGCAGCAGCGAACACCTCGG
Organism: Actinomycetota bacterium; assembly: GCA_030861585.1. GTDB lineage: Bacteria > Actinomycetota > Rubrobacteria > Rubrobacterales > Rubrobacteraceae > Rubrobacter_F. The sequence goes on from JALZFK010000084.1 coordinate 1,783, forward strand.
TCGCCTCCGGGTTAAAGGTAACCTGGGTTACCCCCCAGCGGTCCCTCAAGTCCACGAAGATGAGCCCACCGTGGTCTCGGCGTCGGTTTACCCAGCCCGCCAGCCTCACACGCTCGCCAACGTTTCGGGCCCGCAACTCGCCCGCCGTGTGCGTCCTGTAAGGGTTGTTGCTCGGGCCTTCGTTTGGGTACGTACCCCGGACTCCCATGGCATGCTGGCCACTAGTATCTTCCCGGTGCAAGGATCTCCCTCCGCCGCTCTAACAATCGTCTCGCAATCCACATGCAAGTATAGGCTAGAGCCGGGGACGAAACCAATTCACCTCGGCCTCGCGTCGTAGACCACGCCGTTGGTGGCGTGAGGAAACGTTTGAGAGGCTCGTTCCGCCTTTATCACTGCTGTGATAAGTTGGCGAGGACCCTGCCCGAAGTACACCAATCGGGCGCCGTCCGACGGGCGTCGAGAACAGGGGAGGATACCATCGAAGGAGGCGGTGTCGGGGGTTCGATCCGGGACCGCGTTTGGAACTTCTGCTTGTTCTGGCGCTCTTGATGTTAACGCCCTTTGTCCTCGTGGTGGGGTGCGGGGGATCGCGAGCAGCACGCCGAACGCCAACTACGGGGCGCTGTTGAACACGTTTCAGCCTCTTCAGTCGCCTCTCTTCTCAACCGTTGTTGGACGTTTCCTGCCGCAAATGCGGCCCAGTACGTTAAACTAA
>JALZFK010000421.1 GCA_030861585.1 Actinomycetota bacterium
AGTTGGCCGGCTCGGCCTTCTTGGGTGGGGCTTTGGCCGTCTTCGGGCTCACGGACGCGGCCGAGAGATCCGGCTAGAAACCGCTTGCTTTCGCCTGACGAGCGTCGTACTCGCTACCGCGCAGCGCAGAAAATACCGCCCCAACGATGCTCACACCGGCCATGAATAGAAGCGCCGTGTGAAGACCGGAGATAAACCGCACCGCCGCTCCCTCCGAGAGGCCCCTCGATACTCCCGAAAATATCTTGACCATGGTACTGGAGGGCATGGCGCTCGTAACCATGGCTATAGCGAAGGCTATGGAGAGTACCATCCCAACATTTACGAGCAGGGTGCGCGCGCCGCTGGCCACCCCTCGTTTCTCGGGAGGAACAGAGCTCATTATGGCTCGCGTATTCGGGGAGTTAAAGATACCCGACCCCGCCCCGATGACCATCATCAACAGGGCAATCTCCCAGTACGGGGTATCCACGTCGATGGTGCTCATTCCCAGAAGCCCGGCAGTCGTGACTACCATTCCAGCCGAGCTTAACATTCGGGCGGATGCCTTATCTGCGAGGCGTCCGGCGAGCGGAGCGAATACGAACATCGCCCCGGCCAGAGGGGTGAGCAGGAACCCGGTGGTCAGGTGGTCGTAGCCCTTGGCGCCGATGAAGTAGAAGACGAACAGGAACGTAACGGCCATGCGGGCCATGGCATTTAGAAGAGCGCTGAGGTTCCCGAAGGCGAAGATGCGGCTCCTGAACATGCGGAGGTTCAATAGCGGCTCCCTTGCTCGCAACTCTACGACCACGAACAACGGAAGCAACACCGCAGCTGCGACCAGGCTCGCGATGACAGCCCCGGTTTCCCACCCCCTGATACCGCCTTGGGTGAGCCCGACGAGCAGCGCCGTTAGGCCGACGAGCAACGTGGCGTTCCCAGTAATGTCCAGCCTCTGCCCCTTCTCCAGGGCGACGAGCTCGCGCAGATTCCAGGCCGCCCAGAGGGTTCCGACGATTCCGAGCGGCACGTTGAACCAGAAAACCCACTGCCAGGAGAAGGAAATCAGCCAACCGCCCAACACCGGACCTAAGATGGATCCCACCGCCGCGACCATCTGGTTGATGCCGAGCGCTTGCCCGAGCTGCTTGCCGGGGAAGGCATCGGTTACGATGACGCCGCTGTTGGCCATCATGAACGCTCCGGCCGCTCCCATGAGCGCCCGGACGACGATGAGCTCCCAGGCGTTCGTCGCGAACCCCCCTAAGAGACTCATGATCGTAAAGAGCGCAAACCCCCCGACGTAGAGCTTCTTGCGCCCAATCATGTCCGCGAAACGCCCGACCATCAACACCAGCGCCGTCTGCGCTAGCATGTAGCTCAACAGAACCCATACCAGACTAAAAACGTCCGTGTTAAGAGAACGCGCTAACTCCGGCAGCGCGATGATGAGCGTCCCAGTATTTACCGTAGCCAGAAGAGCCCCGAGGCTCGTGCACGACAGCGCGCTCCACTTGTACTCCAGACTAAAGAGACGCCTCCCCGAAGCCCCCCTTTCTTCTCGAACCGCTCCTTCCAAACCGTCCTCCATAAAGCTAGATCTCGCGTCGCTTTAACATTCGCTATTCGCTCGAATTATGATAACGTACCTGTACGTTCACGTACGTTTTCACATGTGAGATTATACCCCTCACGTAGAATAAGAAAACCAGACTCCGGCTATGATATGGCTGAAAGGGAGACGGTATGAATGCTTCTAATGAGAAAGAGCTATCGCGGGTAGGAGCGGTTGCCGAGCGGCTTGGGGTAAGTCCCAGGACGATCAAGTACTACGAGGAGCTCGGGCTCGTGCAGCCCGAGGCTCGTTCGCCGGGAGGGTTCCGGCTGTATGGCGAGGAGGAGGTGGAGCGGCTGGAGCGCATCCTGCGGATGAAGGGCATAGGGTATTCGCTCGCCACAATCCGCGAGCTCTTAGCCGTCAGGGACGCGGCCCAGGAGGCGGACAAGGCAACCGTTCTGAGGGAGGTTACGGGGCGCCTGAAAGAGCGCGAGCGGGAGTCTACGGCACGCATCCAGCGGATGCAGGATGACCTGAAGCGGGCCGAGGCGTTGCGCGAGGAGCTGCGGCGCGATATAGCCCTCTGCGAGAGGCGCATCAAAGAGCTGGGCGACTAAACCGTTAAGAGAGCTTGGAGGCGTGAGATGGCATTGGAGGAGGCTTGCTCGGTCTTCTGCCGAGCTGCGGTGACCACCACTGTGGCATCCTCTTGCAGCTGAGCCTGCGCGATGGCCCGGCCTATTCTCCTACCGCCGCCGGTAACTATGGCGACCTTGCCGGCAAGCTTGCCCACCTCTCTATCTCCTGTCTGCTCGCCGGCGGCGCTAACGTGGGTGCATCCCGCCGTCCACCGAGATGGTCTGCGCCGTGATGAACGGATTGGAGACGAGCGACAGGACGGCTTCCGCGACCTCCTCAGGGCTACCCAGCCGCCCAACCGGGATGAGTTCGGCGAGTTGCCGGCGCGACTCCTCATCTCCCGGTAGCGTCTCTCCACCCTCAATGAGCGCGGGGGCCACGGCGTTCACCGTGACGCCGTGCGGCGCGAGAGGACCGGCCAATGCACGCGCGAGGCCGATGAGACCGGCCTTCGAGGTCGTGTAGTGGGGACCCACGATCCCACCGGTAAAGGCGGCGACCGAGGAGACAAACACTATCCGCCCCCACTCCCGCTCCTGCATCCCGGGCGCGAGCCGTTTGGCGAGGAGGAAAGCGGGCCTCAAGTTCACGTCCATCATCCGGTCCCAGTCCTCGACCGTTATCTCCTCTAGGCCCTGCTGCGGAGCGACACCAGCGTTGCTGACCAGTATGTCTACCGGTCCAAGCTCTGACTCGACGATACCGGCCATCTCCTCCAGCGCCGCCGGGTCGCTAACGTCGCCCCCAACCGCTAAGGCCCGTCGACCCATTTCGGAGATACTCGCGGTTTGCTCCTCGGCGGCTGTTCTGTCGCTCTCATAACCAACCGCGACATCCACCCCGGCCTCCGCCAGCCGTCCGGCTATGGCGGCCCCGATCCCACGGCTCGCCCCCGTCACCAGCGCTACGCGCCCATTCAGATTCATAACCCCTCCTTA
>JALZFK010000035.1 GCA_030861585.1 Actinomycetota bacterium
CGGGACTGCGAGGCCGAGAAAGACCAGATCCGGGCCCAGTACAGACAAATCCTGAAAAACGCTGTAGCTTTCGAGAAGCGTATACGCAACCGATGGCGGGAGAAGAACAAACAGAAGAACGAGAGGATCGCCGAACTCGAAACGAAAGTCGAGGAGCTAGAACGGCGTCTCGCGGAGGGTTAAACGAGTGCCCACAATCCCTCTCCGATTATCCCTTTACGGGAGAACAGAAGACGGGTAACCTCGCCCAGATCCTTTAAGCTTGAGCCGGAGTCGCGGTTTCTGGCGAGATCTGCCTTAGCTTTCGAAGTACTCTCGCGCGATTACTAGCAGGCGTCGAACGGCAGGGACAGGGTCTCTCGGCGTCAGATTCATTCCTTCGCCAGGGGGCTCCTGCCGTCCGCATTACGCGCCACGACGAAGAGCAGGTCCGAGAGGCGGTTGACTACCTCGACGGCGTTGGGATGGTCCTGAACGAGGCCCGCGCTCACCATACCACGCTCGACCCGGCGCACCGCCGAGCGCGCGAAGTCCAAGAGAGCTCCCAGCTTACTTTCACCCGGCACCACGAACTCTTCGGGGATCTCCGTGCGCTCCCTCCACTTATCTAGCGCCTCGTCGATCGTTTTTACGTCCTCCGGGTCGACCGTATCCTGCTCCTCGGGCATCGACACGTCGCCCATTACCCGGTACAGGAGCCGCTGAAGTTCCAAGAGGAGCTCCTCGATCTCCCCATCTTCGGCTTCGGCGCGGGCTATGCCCAGAGAGGCACTCGCCTCATCTACGTCGCCAAGGAGCGCTATACGCTTATCGTCTTTCGCCAACCTACCCGCCCCGAGCAAGTTCGTCGTTCCATCGTCGCCGCTGCCTGTCGAAACCGGCGGGTTATCCCCACTCATAGATGTCTCCTTGCACAAAACCGAAGACTTTCCGCACACGATAGTTTGGCACGTCTTGCCGCGCAAGCCCGAGCGACTTACGAATAGCGCGGTGTTTCCCGGTCACGGTGGTGGAACCACGTAACATGTCGTCTTAGTACGACGCGTCTCCGGGGTTCGGTGAAAGTTCTGCTGCTTCGCGCGTGGTATAAAAGCGTCTCGTTTATGGACGAGATCTTGAACTTTATCCGCTCTGTACCGGACTCGCCCCAGGGTTTGCTCGATTTCGTCACTAACCTGCTCCTCTCCCACGGTTACCTCGTCATCTTACTGGGCGCAGCACTAGACAACTTCGGCCTGCCGGCTTCGGGAGACGTCGTGATGTTCGCTGGCGGCTTCTTCGCCAACGGTGGACGGGCGGCCCTACCGCTGGTCATGCTCTTGGGCTTTCTGGGCGCTACCTTCTCGGATAACATGATCTATTGGGTCGGACGCGTGGGCGGTCGGCCCGTGCTCGACCGCATCTTGAAGGTACGCATCCTCTCGTTTCTACTCGACGCCAAGAGCCTTGGTCGGGTCGAGCGCTACTTCCAGGAGCACGGCGGCAAAACGGTGTTCGTGGGCCGCTTCGGTCCGGGCCTCCGCAGCATGACCCCCCTCTTTGCCGGGGTCAGCCGGATGAATTACTCCTACTTCCTCCCCTATAGCCTCGCCGCTACCACGACCTGGGCCGCTGTCACCGCTATCGTCGGCTACGCTTTCGGCGAGTACTGGGACGAGCTTCTGGCCGTCGCACGTTCGGTCGGCTACGGCTTCGTCGCCTTGGTCGCGATCCTCATAGCGCTCTACGTCTACCGCCACCGCAGGACCAGGAAAAAAGCGGCTATTGAAGACCCGAAAGGCCGCCGGTAACCGTACGCAGGTAGCCGTCGGGTAAAGCTCCAGCGTAGATCCCCTTTCTTTGCCGGAACCCAGAGGCCATAACGGCGTCGTCTACTTCGATGTAGGCGACTATCCCTTTGACACGGGTACTAAGGTCTGTAAATCGCTAGTCCGAGACCTTTCCACCGGCCACGTCTTATTCGCGAGCGCACCGAGCATCACTAAGTGTCATCATTCCATCGACGGGACGGGCTGAAGCGCATGGAGATCCTGTGTCGGATGCCCAGAGTAGTGGCACCCCCGTTCCCTCAGGTGAAGGAGAATCGGTTTGGCTAGTGGGCGACATCACGGTGAAGTTGGGAGGCTAAGCATGGATCGGAACGAGATCCACTCGACCATTATGTCGACGGCTGGGGGCGTAATGACGAAAGAGGTTGGGGCCGTGACGGGTGTCTTAGAGTTGGCCACTCGCCCCCAAACGAGAGGCATCGAGGTGGCGGTGAGGTATGCCGGGGCCGACGAATGGTACACCGTAGAGGGAAGCCCACTCAAACCGAGCAAACCGGGCGACCCCTCCGAACTTCGGGAGCTGCACGAGCGCGTTGTCGAATATCTGACGACGCCAGGAATAAGCGTTGGCGTCAATGAGGAACCTACCTCCCTTCGGGAGTTCTCCCCATAGCTGGCAATAGGCAGTGGTACGTCGAGAATGCCGGTGGTTTGCTTAGATCGCGACGCGCCGAAGCTCGATATTTGGTGACGACCTTTGACGGGTTGCGTTTTTCTTAGTACTCCTCCGCTAGCGGGTGGTGAACTCTTGAAGTTTGCCCTTTAGCGACTGCTTGACGATCCTCACCGCCTCCGGATCGCCCTTTACCAGCGCTTGGGCCAATCCCTTGGCCTGCTCGAAGCGGATGTGCGGTGGCAAAGGAGGCACTTCGGGATCGGTTACGGCCTCATAGAGCACGGGGCGGTCGGCCGCCAGCACCTCCTCCCAGGCTTCGGCCACCTGATCCGGCGAATCCACCCGGATGCCTTTGAAGCCGAGCATCTCGGCGTAGCGGGCGTACGGGAAGTCGGGGATATTCTGGGAAGCATTGAGCTTGGGGTCGCCCGCTAGCACGCGCTGCTCCCAGGTAACCTGGTTAAGGTCCTGGTTATTCAAGACGAGGAAGATCAAGCGCGGATCGCTCCAGCGACTCCAGTACTTTGCGACGTCGATCAGGGCGCCGAAGCCGAACATCTGCATCGTCCCGTCGCCCAAGGCCGCCACAACGGGGCGGTCGGGGTGGGCGAACTTCACACCCAAAACGTACGTGGCTCCCGGCCCCATAATCGCCAGCGTCCCCGAAAGCGTGGCCATTATGCCTTCGCGCAGCTTGAGGTGCCGGGCCCACCAGTTGGTGGCCGATATTATGGGAAGGTGCCTTGTGATGGTTCAGTAAACGAGTCGACGGCACACCTCAAGCAACCGTGCATCTAGCATAAGAAGAAGAAAAATGAAGGAAAGGAGCAACATGAGTTCCCAATCCCGCCTAGTGGCTGGCATCCTGCTGATCCTGCTGCCCACGGTCGAGTTCGGCGGGGCGAGCCTACTCTCGCTGCTCGTAGGTGACCCGCAGTACACCCAGAACGAGCTCAGGCAGGACCTCTGGCGCGCCGGTCACGCCCACGCGGGCGTGTGGCTGGTGCTGTCTTTAGTGGCCTTGCGCTACGTGGACGAGACGGTACTTTCGGAGGGCATGAGGTGGTTAGTACGCCTCTCCTTGCCGGCCACGGCGATCCTATTGCCCGCGGCCTTCTTCCTCTCGGTCCTCTCCCCCGAGGCGAGGGAACCCAACGCGCTGATCTACCTCGCCTACATAGGGGGGTCGTGCTAGCGGTAGGGCTCTTGGCCTTGGGGATCGGCTTGATCCGGGGGCGTCGCCGGGCGGGACAGCCAACGTGAGGTCTTCATCGCGCTCTAAACCCGTGCTAATCCAAATTTCGGGGTAACACCACCGAACAGCAGAGCATGGAACCTCAGTTTAAATTACTTTATGTTATTGAACCCTCCTGGGTGCTCATCGTCTCTCGAATTTTGCGCTGATAAACTCTCTCTAGGAGGAAGTACGAGGAGCGATGTCCGAGTTCCCAAGTACCGGAAAAACCAAAGACTTGCAGCGGCTCAACCACGAGCTTTCGGTGCTAAACGCGATCGCGCGGGAGCTGAATCGCTCGGTGAACCTGAGCGAGACGCTGGAGTTCACCCTTTCGCAAGTCGCCGAGCTCTTGGGAATGAGGACCGGTTGGATCTGGCTGCTCAGCGAAGATTCTTCGGAGCCCTATCTGGCCGCCACCCAGAACCTGCCCCCGGCTTTAGCGAGCGATGCCTGCCGCATGGACGGAGCCGGCTACTGCTACTGCCTCGACACCTACAAAAAGGGTGACCTCGATGGTGCGGCGAACGTCAACGTGCTCACCTGCAGCCGTCTGCAAGGCCTCGTAGACGGTACCGACGGCCTCCGCTACCACGCCAGCATCCCGCTCTACGCCCAAGACAAGAAACTCGGCGTCATGAACGTCGCCAGCCCAGACTGGCGGAGCCTCTCGCCGGAAGACTTACAGCTCCTCTATACGATCGGTGACCTGCTCAGCATCGCCGTCGAGCGGGCGCGGCTCTTCGCCCGTAGCGCCCAGTTCGGCGCGCTCGAGGAGCGCAACCGACTGGCACGCGAGATCCACGACACTTTAGCCCAGGGTCTCACCGCCACCACACTCCAACTCGAATCCGCCGACGCCCTGCTGGACGCCGACCCGGACGCGGAGCAAGTCCGTGAGCCGCTGCGCCGCGCTCTCTCCCTCACGCAATCCAACCTGGAAGAGGCCCGGCGCTCCGTACTGGACCTCCGGGCCGCCCCGCTCGAAGGTCGCTCCCTCTCCGAGGCGCTCAAGATCCTGGTAGACCGGTGGGAAGTGGAACAGGGCGTCAATGCACGCTACCGGGCGATAAACGCTGCTCGTCCGCTACCGCCGCGCGTCGAAGTTGGCCTGTACCGTATCTGTCAGGAAGCCCTAACTAACGTGGCCCGTCACGCGGAAGCCAAACGCGTAACCGTCCGGCTCATTGCCACCCCAGAACAGATCCAGCTCGTCGTCGAGGACGACGGTCAGGGCTTCGCGTCAGCCGAAATTTCTGCGGATCACCACGGGCTCGTCGGGATGAGAGAACGCGCGAGGATGCTCGGCGGCACCCTCGAGATACAGAGCATCCCCGGAGCGGGCACCCGGATCGAGGTAACGGTGCCGCTAGAGAAGCTTTAACAGTGGTGCCCGCCAAGGTCAGGATCCTCGTGGCCGACGATCACCCGATGCTACGCGAGGGCCTCGTGGCCGTCCTGAGCACCCAACCGGACTTCGAGGTCGTCGGCGAGGCTTCGGATGGCTCCGAGGTGGTGCGGCTGGCAGAGCGTTTGGAGCCGGACGTGATCTTGCTCGACTTAGAGATGCCGAACCTGGACGGCGTGGCGGCCCTGGAAAAACTGCGGGACACCGGCTCCGCGACGCGGACCATCGTCTTCACCGCCTACGACACCGACGAGCGCATCCTTAGCGCCCTGCGCGCTGGGGCGCGGGGCTACCTGCTCAAGGGAGCATCTCGAAAGGAGATCTTCGACACTATCCGTACCGTATACTCCGGTGGCTCACTGCTGCAACCCGTCGTTACGACCCGACTGCTAGAGCGCATAGAGCGGGGCGATGAACAGGAGCGATCAAGCAACCTCACGCCCAGGGAACTCGAAGTGCTAGCGCTCCTGGCTCGCGGCCGGAAGAATTCGGAGATTGCTGACGCCCTATTTATCGGCGAACGGACCGTCAAGTTCCACGTCAGTTCGATCCTCGGCAAGCTCGGCGCTCACAATCGCACCGAAGCAGCTAGGATCGCCATTTATCGTGGGCTGATCGAATCGCCGTAACCACCTGTACTTTTGTACAGGCTGAAAACCGGTCTTCCGTACCATCCCAAAACCGGCCCTACTGACGATCACGCACGTCTTCCCTCCGGATATATTCGAGCCGAAACAAAAATCGGGCACGCACAGGCCCTCGTGGACCGAAGAGGAGGAATAGGTGGAAGACGCAAAGAGTAGCCACATGCAGGGCGGGCGAGTAGCCATCCGGCGCCTGTTGTGGGCAGGGCCGTTGGCCGCAATCTTGGCGGCCGTCGCCAACGCCGTCGTGTACTTCGTCGCGTATGGGCTGGGAGCGATGCCACGGGATGTAGCCGTTCAGGGTTCTGGGTCAATAACGCTGGAGCCGGTCGTTTTCGCCTCCGTGATCGGGGCAGTAGGGGCCACGATAGTTTTCGCGATCGTTGCTCTTCTGGCACGCAGACGGCCGATCAGGACCTTCAGCGTTGTGGCCGCCGTGGTGCTGGTGCTCTCCTTCTACACGCCGTTCACTATCCTCGGGGCCCCCGTTGCTATGGTTGCCACGCTGCTCCTGATGCATGTGGTCGCCGCGGTGGTTATCGTCGGTGTCCTCGCGAGGTTAGCGCACGCGAGGTAGGCTCGCGGGCCGTTAGATACTCGATGAGTCAGAACAGATTAACCCGGAGGTATATATCATGACCGAACACTTCGATCGAACAGCTCTGATCACCGGCGCCTCCCGCGGCCTCGGTCTAGCACTCGCCCGGAGGCTCGCCAGAGACCGCTGGGCCCTTATCATAGATGCCCGTGGCGCGGAGGCACTCGAAGCCGCCCGCGTTGAGCTGGCAGAGTTTTCCGAAGTGGTAGCCATTCCTGGCGACGTAACCGACGGGGGACACCGCCGGGCACTCGCAGAAGCCGCGCGGGACGCCGGTGGCCTAGACGTGCTCGTCAATAACGCGAGTATCCTCGGCCCCAGCCCGCAACCATACCTGCTCGATTACCCGCTCGGCGCGCTGGAAGGGGTCTACCGCGCCAACACCATCGCGCCGCTAGCACTCATCCAGGCCGTACGGGGCGAGCTCAAACCCCGCGCCCGAATCGTCAACATCACCAGCGATGCTGGGGTGGAACCCTACCCAGGCTGGGGCGGGTACGGTCCCAGCAAGGCCGCCCTCGAACACCTCTCCGCCATCCTCGCCGCCGAGAACACCTCGCTGCGGGTGTACTGGGTGGACCCCGGCGACATGCGAACGCAGATGCACCAGGAGGCATTCCCCGGAGAGGACATAAACGACCGTCCTCTGCCAGGGGAGAGCGTGCCGGGCCTGATCGAACTTATCGAAGGTAACCTGCCAAGCGGGCGTTACCAAGCTCGCGCCCTGATCTACGCAAAAGAAGGATAATCGATGACCTTACAACCACTCTTTACCCGCTTCCCCGAAGGGGAGCTTCAGAAACTTTCGTCGCTAGACTTCGACCTGCCGCCAGAGCTCGAGGCCGCCGAGCCGCCGGAGGCTCGGGGCCTCGACCGCGACGAGGTGCGCCTAATGGTCTCCTACCGGAGTGACAACCGTATGATCCATTCGAGGTTTCGGGATCTGGGGGACTTCCTCGAACCCGGCGACGTGCTGGTGATCAACACCAGCGGCACGATGAACGCCGCGCTGGAGGCAGAGCGCGAGGACGGCACAGCTCTAGAGTTGCACCTCTCCACCCGCTTGCCCGCAGACCTCTGGATCGTGGAGGTTCGTCGGCCCGCCGGCACAACCACGGAGCCCTTCCGCCATGTGAAGAGGAGCGAGGCGCTGCGCCTGCCGGAAGGAGCGGCGGCTACCGTGCACGCGCCCTACCCACGTGACGTCGGGGAAGGTTCGCGGCTCTGGATCTCGACCCTCGATCTGCCGGTTCCGTTGGACGAGTACCTCGAACACCACGGGTTCCCGATCCGCTACGGTTACGTCAGGGGAAACTGGCCGTTGAGTTACTACCAAACGGTTTATGCCACCGAGGCGGGCAGCGCTGAGATGCCCTCGGCCGGACGAGCGTTCACACCAGAGTTGATCGCCCAACTCGTCGCCCGCGGCGTGCAGTTCGCGCCCCTGATCCTGCACACCGGCGTCGCCAGCCTCGAAGAGTACGAACCGCCCTACGAGGAGTTCTACCGCGTGCCGCCCGCCACTGCTCGCTTGGCAAACGCGGCCCGCGCGGCGGGCCGAAAAGTCGTAGCCATCGGAACGACGGTCGTACGAGCGCTCGAAACCGCCACGGACGAGGACGGGATCGCGCACCCCGGCGAGGGCTGGACTTGCCTATTTATCACGCCCGAGCGCGGCATCCGCTTGGTAGACGCGATGCTGACCGGCCTGCACGAGCCGCGCTCTACCCACCTGGCGATGCTCGAAGCGCTCGCCGAACAGGAACACCTGCGGCTCGCCTACGATGAAGCCCTAAAAGGAGGATACCTCTGGCACGAGTTCGGCGATCTGCACCTGATCCTGCCATGACCGGCACCGATCCACCAAACCCTAGCTAGGAGCTTGTGCTGAGAGCCGTTCTTTGAGGAGCCGGATGTGCTCCGGGCCGATGCTGCAGCCGCCACTGATGAGCCACGCGCCCATATCCAACCCTCCCTGAGCCTCAGCCGCGAAGTCTTCGGGGGAGATCATGTCTATAAACTGCCAATTGGTTATGAAGCCTACCGAGACTTGGAGCAATGATATATACAGCGAAACGCCATCTACAGTGAGATCAGCCCGCGACGGGCACCCTGACTTACGGCCTCGGCGCGGTTGCCCACCCCGAGCTTGGCATAGAGCGACGAGACGTGGAACTTGACGGTGTGCTCGCTGATGTGAAGCTCGCGAGCTATGAGCTTGTTAGAGAGCCCCCGGCCAAGCAGCTCGAGCACCTCGCGCTCACGCGCGGTCAGCGGCTCGGAGAGCTCTTCGACGGCCGTGGGCTCCTGTGGCAGTTGCTCGGTCAGCGGTTTAGGCAGGACGATCAGGCCCTGCCCAGTCGCCACAACCGCGGCCGCGAGCTCCTCCGGCGGGGCATCCGGTGACACGACGCCCCAACCCCGCAGCGGAAGGGTACGCAGCCTCGATACCGAATGTTCGTCTTCGGAGAGCAGTAGGATCGCCTGCGTGCCGTCGTCGGCGACGGCGAGCGCCGTTTCCTCGAGCAGCTCTTCATCGGCCACGAGGACAACTTCGGCCTCGCAAAGTGCAGATTCTAGGCCGGGCTCAGCGGGCGAGGCCGCCTCGCCCACCATCCGCACATCAGACCCTTCAACGATCGCGAGCATCGAACGCAGCCCCGCCCGAGTCATGGGTGTCGGCGCCACGACGAATACCCGGGTCGGCGTCATGCAGCGCGTCCCGGGCCCTTAGCCCTTAGGTCGACGTCGATCTCGGAGACCGCCCCTCCCCGCATCACGCGCAGACGGACAACATCTCCGGCACGCGCGAGGACACCCAGCAAGGACTCTGTATCATCCACCGGTTCTCCAGCCACGCTGAGCAGCACGTCACCGACCAGCAGGTCGGCTCGATCGGCAGGGCTGCTACCCTCGATAGCGACGATCATGAGGCCTACTTCTCCGGTCCCCCCCTTGCGTAGAGCAGTCGGCAGCTCGACCGGTAGTATCCCTATGCCCAGTCTAGGACGTTGCTCTCTCGTCCCTGCCAACCAGGTCTTCGCCGCGTTGCTCGGGATCGAGAGCCCCAGGCTGCCGGAGATCATGGCGTTGATCCCAACTACCTCGCCTCGGGTATTTAAAAGCGGCCCACCCGAGTTCCCCGACGCGAGCGAGACGTCCGACTGGATGTATGGCGCCCCCCCGACGGGTCCGTGCACCACTCCTAGGCCGCTCACGATGCCGGCGGTCACCGCCCCGAGTCGTCCCCATGGATGTCCGATAGCGTAGACCAGCTCCCCGACGCGCAAAGCGTCCGAATCCCCAACCGGAGCGGCCGACAGGTTGCCGGGGCTGTCCTTGATGCTTAGCAACGCAAGATCCAGGTTTCGGTCGCGTTTGGCGACCTCTGCCTCGAACGCCCGGCCGTCGTGCAAAACCACCCGGACCTTCCTGCCCCGGCGCCTTCTTGCCACGACATGGTGGTTCGTCAGCACGAGGCGGTCCGTGCACCAGATCACCCCAGCACCAGTGCCCCTACCGCCGCTCTGTACCTGTACTACGCTCTGGTACGCGCGCTCGATCATCCGCGCGCTCGCCGACGAGGCAGCCTCCGCCGAGGACTCCACAGGATCGATAGACTCTAAAGCCATCTCGCATCCCTCCTAACCACGCTCGCCGATGGTTATCTGCAGCGTCTGGAGTTCGCCTCCGCGGACCACCTTGACCGGGACCGTCTCCCCTACCCTCTCACCGGTCAGCAGCACCAGCAGGTCGTCGGTGTCCTCCACCGGCTGGCCGTCCAACGTCGCCAAGATGTCGCCTATTAACAGGCCAGCACGCCCGGCGGGGCTACCGTCCTCGACCCCCACGGCCAGGAGACCGCCTTTCTGGGTGAGGCCCGTCCGTTGCCCGTCGGGCAGGCGCACCGGCTGGCTCAGGATCCCCAGGTAGCCGCGCTTGACAGACCCCTGATTCTCCAGCGTCCTGGCAACGCGCCAGGCAACATATGCCGGAATCGCAAACGCGGCGCCCCGAGCCCACCCCGCCATCATGATCCCGAGCACGTTCCCCCGTGCGTCGATGAGGGGACCGCCCGAAAACCCGGGATAATGCGTCGCGTCGGTCTGAATGTAGCGCTCCAGCCTCGTCCCCCGCCCCGTGCGCAAGGGACCACCGACGGCGCTAACGACGCCTAAAGACGCCCTCAGTCCCTCGCCGCGAGAAGGGCTCCCTACCGCCAACGCGAGCTGGCCAATCCGAGCATTATCCTCAGCAGCGGTAGCCGCCTCGGCGTCCAGGCCCTCGACCCGCAGCACCGCGAGGTTCGTCGAGGGATCCCTACCGACGAACCACGCCGGGAGCGTGCGCCCCTCGTGGGTCCCGACCGTCAAATCCTCCTCGCGCTCCAGCACGTGGCTCGCCGTCAGCACCATGTTCAGCGCGTAGATCACGCCGCTCGCCGATCGCCGCCTCCGGCCGTTTACTCGCACCACCTTCGGGCCGACCTGCTCCACCGCGTCGGCCATCCCGTCGGACAGTGCGCGCAACAGATCCGAACTCTCTTTCAGGTTCTCCATTGATCCTCTCCTGGGTCGGTTGTACTCGTGCGAACACTGTATCCCTGAGCTCAGAAGCGGACATCACCCGTATGACTAGTTTTGGCC
>JALZFK010000052.1 GCA_030861585.1 Actinomycetota bacterium
TCTGGACAGCCTCTACGGCTTGCTTCGCGATGCCGGTATTCTCGTCGGTGGTTTCTCCCTGAAAGACCACAACCGGGGGTAACGGTAAGAAAGGCACCTAGGAGGGCCTGTGGCGTTCGAGGGCGAGCTGTATGAGGTGGTCGAGAAGCTGCTCGTAAGGGAGTCCGCTGGCCTCCCAAAGCTTGGGGTAGACGCTGGTGGGGGTGAAGCCGGGGATGGTGTTGATCTCGTTGAGGAGCAGCTTCTCGGTGCCGCGTTCGAGGAAGAAGTCTACGCGGGCCATGCCGGCAGCATCTATCGCCGCGTAGGCGGCACGTGCTGTTCGCTGAAGCTCCATCGCCGTGCCGTCGGCTATCCGGGCGGGAACCACGAGTTCCATGCCGCCTTCGGTGTACTTGGCTTCGTAATCGTAGAACTTGTGCTCCGCGACGACAATCTCGCCCGGAACCGAAACCTTCGCTTCTTCGTTGCCGAGCACGGAGACCTCCATCTCGCGGGCATCGACGCCCCGCTCGACGATGAGACGCCGGTCGAGCTCAGCGGCGGCGTCGAGGGCAGCCCGTAGCTCCTGGGCGTCCGTGGCCTTGTTGATGCCGACGCTGGAGCCGAGGTTCGAGGGCTTGACGAAGCAGGGGTAGCCTAAAGCGGTTTCTATCTCCCGGACCCAACGTCTGCGGTTGTCCTCCCATTCTTTGCGGGTGAAGCCGAGCCACTCGACCTGCGGGAGGCCGTGGAAAGCGAAGATCTTCTTCATCGTCACTTTATCCATGCCGACCGCGCTCGCCAGCACTCCCGAGCCTACGTAGGGGACGCCGGCGAGCTCGAGCATTCCCTGCACCGTCCCGTCCTCGCCGTAGGGGCCGTGCAGAACGGGGAAGACTACGTCCGCAGCCCCGAGATCGGCGGGTAGCTCCGCAAGGTCGAGCTCAGCGACGCTAGAGCGGGGGGAGCTCGCGAGAAGGTGCCCCGCTAGTTCTCGGGCTCGAGATTCGAGTTCGCGCATGGGGTCGCCCGAGGAGATCCAAGCTCCCTCCCGCGTTATGCCTACGGGCAGGACCTCGTATCGACCACTCCCGCGCAAAGCGTCCATGATGGCGCGGGCCGAAACCAAGGAGACCTCGTGCTCCCCGCTTCTTCCGCCGAAGATGACCGCGACCCGCACCACCGCGTCTGTTATCCTCTCGTCTCCAATTGGTTCATCCTAGCAGAGAGGAAGAGCGGTTTACCGGGTGTCTGGCGAGCCCTCCTCCCGACGGGACAGAGGCGCTAGCCCCAGAGAATCCGAACTCTCCCGAAGCGCCGCGACGACGAAATCTATGTGCTCGTTGAGGTCCACGCCGAGCTCCTCGGCCCCGCGGATTATGTCCTCTCGGTTAACGCTCGCAGCGAAGGACTTTTGCTTCATCTTTTTGCGGACGCTCTTGGCCTTGAGCCCTTCCAGGCCCTCCGGCCTCACCAAAGCGCAGGCCGTGACGAAGCCGGAGAGCTCGTCCACGGCGTAGAGGGCTCTGGCGAGGAGCGTATCGCGCGGCACGTTCAGGTAGTTAGCGTGGCCTTTTATGGCTTCCAACACGTCTTCGGGGTAGCCCCTGCTCGCGAGTTCCCTGACGCCCGTCATCGGGTGCTCCGCGGGCGTAGGGTGCCTCTCGTAGTCCATGTCGTGGAGGAGGCCCGTAATGCCCCACTTCTCCTCATCCTCACCGAACTTGCGGGCGTAGGCGCGCATGGCGGCCTCGACGGCGAGCATGTGCTTGCGTAAGGAATCGCTTTCGGTCCATTCGCAGAGCAACTCCCAGGACTCCTCGCGGTTCAACGCCACCTCCTTAAGCCGGATCTCAAGAACGGCCATTGTACCGCCTAACAATCGTAGAGACGTTGGCGCGTGGTGTGAACTCTGCTTGCTGGGGGATAAGAGGTTTCTATCCTTTCTCCGCCAGCTCCCTCGCCCTCTGGAGCACCGCGTCGAGCATGGCCTCGGTGAGGACGCCGGTGAAGGTGTTCTGCTGGGAGGGGTGATAGCAGCCGAGGAGGATGAGGCCGGAGGGTATTGTATGCTCGGTGCCGTGGGCGAACCTAGGTTTTGGCCGGACTCCATGAAGGCGCAGCGCGGCGTTCCAGGCAAAGGCGCCGAGGCAGACTAGAACCTGTGCGGGGAGCAGCTTGAGCTCCCGGGCGGCGTAGGGGAGGCAGGCGTCGCG
>JALZFK010000100.1 GCA_030861585.1 Actinomycetota bacterium
AACATGACCGCTCTCAGAGTACCCACAATACTCAAACTACTGTCTATCTTGGTTATTGTGGCTGTCGGCTTGGTTCACTTGAGTGGTACCCCCCAACACTACAGAGCAGCACCATACATGGGTGTGCTGTTCTTAGCTAACTTCTTCGGGTCGCTCGTATCCGCGGTCGGTATTTATAGGGATGCGCTGTGGGGGTGGTTGCTGGGAGTCTTAGTCGCTGGCGGTGCGGCCGTTGGCTATATAGTGAGCCGCTCGGCTGGTCTGCCTGGGTTCGAACACGCGGTAGGCAGGTGGTCCGGGCCCCGGGGAGTCCTCTCGCTCGTTGTCGAGGTTCTCTTCGTGGCACTCTTCGTCCTAGCAGTGATTGTTTGGCGACGAGACGAGTCATAAGCTTGGCAACTGTATAGTTGCTTGCGCCCATAGAGCTAGGGGCCGCGCCGTTGCCTCTGTTCACGAGATGCCGAGAAGGGGTCTTCTCGGAAATTCGTGTCCAGTACCTTGAATAGACCTGCGTCGCCACGCCTACTAACACCCCGACTCGACGGTAAGGACAGAGAGATCGTGCACCCCGGCTATAGTGGGGCGAGTCTGGAAAGGCCGGGGATCGACCGGATTAGAGACCGGGTAGCCGCCAGGGGCATTTCGGTAGTTGTGGCGCAGGATAGAGATCGCTTTGCTCGAGAGCCTGCCTATCATTACCTTCTGCGATGGGAGTTCGAGGAGCACAACTGCAAGCTCAAGGCCCTCAACGATCGTGGAGACGGCAGCCCGGAGGGCGAGCTGACCGACGTATCCTCGATCAGCTCGTCAGCAGGAGGTCATACGACGAAACTGCCGCACGTGGAACTGTTACCGGCGGTCGGTCAACCCTTGGTGCCGCCGTGCGCAGAGCGAGAACCGTAGAGCGCAAGCCAACAAGCTGAGATGCTGATTGGCCGAAGTGCTGACTAGCTGGCGAGCTTAATAGCGAGCCGGTATAAGTACCGGCTCCTTGGCAGCACCGCGCTCGCCACCTTCGGCGCGCAAGAGCTCGTTGAGCGACTCGACGGCGACCTCGAGCTCCTTTTGGCGAGGCTCGGAGGTGGTGAGGTAGCGTTGCATGAAGTTGCCGACAGCGATGGAGGCTTTCGTCTTGCCGAAGACGAACCAAGCTTCGCTTATGAGGATGAACTGGAGGATGGCGTAGGACGCCCAGGGGATGAACGGGTCGGCGAGGCCGGCGAGGATTATGTAGATGAGGATGTTGGTGCCGCAGCGGGGGTGGAGGCGGCTCACGCTCTTCGCTCCTTCGAGGCTCACTTCGCCGTACTTTTCGTAGGCGGCGACGGCCTTGTGCTCGGCGCCGTGGTAGCGGCCGATGGGAGTGAACTTCATGGCCGCGAAGAAGGGGAGAAGGACCGGCAAGATGGGAAAGGCGGCGAAGAAGGCGAGCAAGGCGCCCAAAGGCCCGCCAACGAACTCCGTAGCCGATTCCGCGAGGCTCACGAGGAACCAGATGATAGCCATGGAAGCGACGAAGAAGGCGAGGGCCCGGATCGAGCCCGCGAGCACCAGCAGGATACGGAACCAGAAAAAGATCGAACGCACGATGGGCCATTCCGAGACGCGCTCGAGGGTGCCCGTGGGACGCCAGACGTTGAAGGGGTCGATCCAGACGTAGATCTTGTCGTCCCGACGCTCGGCGGAACTCGCGTAGTTGGGCCCGAAGAAGTCCACGCCCCACCAGCGGGCCATGCCGCCGAAAAGTAGCCTCTCCTCCTGCTCCGCCTTCTGCGCCAAACGCCCTCCTTCTCGAACCGCCTCTAGACCGCGTTCCGGAACCATGCTGCAGGAGGAAAAGATACCACTTA
This sequence comes from Actinomycetota bacterium, assembly GCA_030861585.1. Classification (GTDB taxonomy): domain Bacteria; phylum Actinomycetota; class Rubrobacteria; order Rubrobacterales; family Rubrobacteraceae; genus Rubrobacter_F. The sequence continues at coordinate 1,851 of JALZFK010000100.1, forward strand.
CTCGCGTCGTCGACCGATACGGAACTTGGTGGCTTTCCGTAGCGCCTTAGCGGGTATAACTTGGGGGCAGGCGGGTTGCGTAAAGGTTTTCGTGGAAAATATCGGGACTCGGGGAAGGTTGATGTACGCGGGGATCGCGCTGGTCTTCGCGATCCTGCTCGGCCTGTACTTCGTGTACCAGATCCAGGCGGTGGTACTGGTCTTCTTGCTAGCGCTCCTTTTCTCGATCATCCTTAGCGGACCGGTGGACTACCTGGCCGGCAAGGGCCTAAGACGCGGCTGGGGAACGCTAATCGTCCTGGGAGGCCTCGCCCTCGTGCTCGCGCTGGCGGCACTGGCGCTGGCCCCGATCATAGACGATCAGATCCGGCAGCTGGCCGAGCTTTTCCCAACGATCCTCTCCGACGTGCAGCGCCTCGCCGAACAGTTGGAGGACGCTTTGAGGCTCCAAACCGAGGTCCTCCCGGATTCGCAGCAACTCGTGGACTCGGCGCGGAACTTCCTCTCCGGCGACACGCTCACGACCGCCATAGGCGTGGGCGCGAGCGCGGCGCACACCCTTTCCTTGGGGATCGTAGTCTTGATCGCGACCATCTACATGGTGTCCCAGCCCACCCCATTGGTCAACGGCTTCGTCGCGCTCTTCCCGGCCCACCGGCGGCAGAGGGTGCGTGAGATCCTCGGCGAGATGTATAAGGCTGTCCAGAGGTGGTTGTTGGGCCAACTCGCCTATATGGGGATAATTGGCCTACTCTTCACCATAGCCTGGTCCCTGATCGGGATACCCTTCGCGCTGCTCCTCGGAGTCTTGAGCGGATTGCTAGCCTTCATACCGGTCATCGGGCCGCTTGTCTCCGTAATCCCGCCGATCCTCTTGGCCCTCGTAGACGAGCCCATAAAGGCACTTTGGGTGTTCCTCGTGTACGTAGCGATACAATCCGTCGAGTCGCACGTGCTCCATCCATTGGTGATGAGCCGGGCGGTCTCCTTGCACCCGGCGATCATCGTCTTCATGCTCCTTATCATGGGTACGCTCTTCGGGTTCGTCGGTGTTCTGCTGGCGATTCCCCTGGTCGCAGCTCTGAGCGTCCTCGTGCGCGAGCTGTGGATAGAGCGGATGGACGAGAAGGGTACGGACCCGAACCCGCCCGAGGAAGAGCCTTCTCCTTCTACGAAGCCGAGGATGGCTTGGCTGCGGCGAGCCGCAGAAGCCCTTTTCCATCGTTCTTGAGCTCGCGCTCGGCGAGGAAGGTGGTCGATACCCCACCCCACCGGAAGGCTTCGTCTTCCAGGATCGCCAGGCACAGCGGCAGCGTCGTTTCCAGACCCGCGATAGCGAACTCGTCCAAAGCCCGCGCCCCACGCCTCAGAACCGAATGCCTGCTTCCGGCGTGTACGACGAGCTTGGCGAGCAGGGAATCGTAGTATGGCGCGACCTTGAAGCCGGCGTAGAGGTGAGAGTCCACCCGTACCCCGGGGCCACCGGGTGGGTTGTAGAACTCCACCAGCCCCGTCTGAGGCAAGAAGTTGCGCCGGGGGTCCTCGGCGTTGATCCTGAACTCCATCGCGTGTCCCTGCGAGGGCACGTCCCCCGAAACGGAGATCCCCTCCCCCGAGGCGACGACGAGCTGCTCGGCTACCAGATCCACACCCGCCACCATCTCGGTGACGGGATGCTCGACTTGTAGCCGCGTGTTCATCTCGGTAAAGAAGAACTCGCCCCCCGTGTACACGAACTCGACTGTCCCCACGCCCTCGTAGCCTAAAGCGTCGACGAGCGCCGCCGCGGCGGTCTTCATGCCCTCGCGGGCCTCCTCCGGGAGATGTGGGCCGGGCGACTCTTCGACGAGTTTCTGGTAACGGCGCTGGATAGAGCAGTCTCTCTCGGGGAAGATCGCCGTTCTTCCGCGACCGTCCGCCAGGACTTGCACCTCGACGTGCCTGAGCCCCTCCAGGTAACGCTCGGCGTATACGGAGCCGTCGCCGAAGTTTGCCCCGGCCTCCCGACTGGCTGAGACGTAGGCGAATTCGACTTCGCTTTCGTCGCGGACCACTCGCATACCCTTGCCCCCGCCCCCGGCGCTCGCCTTTATGACCAACGGGTAGCCGACCTCCGCCCCTACCCGCTTGACCTCGGCCGCGGTTCGGCATACGCCGTCGCTGCCGGGGGTGACGGGGACGCCCACGGCAGCGGCCACATTACGTGCCGTGGCCTTGTCACCCATGCGGGCTATTACCCCGGACGAGGGCCCGACGAACTTTATGTTGCACGCCTCGCAGATCTCTGCAAAGCGGGCGTTCTCGGCGAGGAAGCCGTAGCCAGGGTGGATAGCGTCAGCACCCGTGAGCTCGGCAGCGGAGATGATGGCGGGTACGTTCAGATAACTGCCCGAGGCCCGTGGCGGGCCGATGCAGATCGCCTCGTCCGCGAGTAGGCGGTGCAACGAATCGGCGTCGGCCGTCGAGTAGATCGCGACCGAGGGGACGCCTAGCTCGCGGCAGGTGCGGACGACGCGAAGGGCCACCTCGCCTCGGTTCGCGACGAGGACTTTACCGATCACGGATAGGAAGCCCCTAGCCCTCGGGGCGGATACGGAAGAGCGGCTGGTCGTACTCCACGCCGTGGGCGTTCTCGACCAGCACCTCGACCACCTCGCCCGAGACGTCCGCGGGGATCTCGTTCATCAGCTTCATCGCTTCGACGATGCACAGCGTCTGCTCGACCTCGACGCGATCCCCCACCTCGACGTAGGGCTCCTCCCCCGGCGCTGGTGCTCGGTAGAATGTACCCACCACCGGCGAACGCACCACGTGCAGGTCCCCGTTCCGCTCCGCCGAACCGCCCATCTCGGGACCGCGTTCGGCCTCCTCTCGGGTCCCGGACGGCAGAGCTTGCGGTACGGCGGTGAACTCGATCGGGGTTCCGGCGAGGGCCTCGGTCCTGGCCTTCACGGTGATCTCCAGCTCCCCTTGCCTAACCCGGATCTCGCCGACCCCACTCTCGGCTAGAAGCTCGACGAGCCGGCCGACATCGTCCAGGGGCAACGCTCCCCTCGTAGAAGACCCGTCGTTCGGACCGCTATCGTTTATCTTACACTCCCTTTTGGCATAGGCCCGGATTGTACACCCACGAAAGACCGTCCGGGGCTGTGGGAAAAATCGCCCCGCCGTGTAAAATCATATCGACACATGATTCGAAAGATCCAAGCTCCGTGAACATCCAGGTCCTAGACCCCAGGGTTGCCCAGCAAGTGGCGGCCGGTGAGGTCGTGGACCGGCCGGCCTCCGTGGTAAAGGAGTTGGTCGAGAACGCTTTGGACGCCGGGGCCACGAGAGTAGAGGTCGAACTCGGCGATGGCGGCACGTCGCACATCTTGGTGAGGGACGACGGCTCGGGCATGTCACCTGAGGATGCGACGCTTTCGGTCTTGCGGCACGCGACGAGCAAGATACGTGACGTCTCGGACCTCGAAGCCGTGGGCACCTTGGGCTTCCGGGGCGAGGCCCTAGCCTCCGTGGCGAGCGTCTCGGCCTTCTGCCTCACCACCTCGGCCGGCGAAGGCGCAGGCACGAAGGTCGTGGTGGACGGCGGGGGACCAGCCGAGGTTTCCCCCGCCTCGCACCCCAAAGGTACCACCGTCCTCGTCGATAGGCTTTTCTACAACGTTCCCGCGCGCCGGGCGTTCCTCAAGGGCGCCCGCACGGAGCGGGCGGTGATACTGGAGATCCTCACCCACCTTGCCGTGGCCCACCCGTCGATCGCCTTCCGCCTAACCGAAAAGGGTCGCGACCACCTCTCGCTGCCCGCCGCGCGTGACCTTCTCGAACGCCTCGCTCAAGTCCACGGTGTAGCCAAGGCTCGTGCGATGCGCCGGGTAGAGTACGAGTCCGGCGCTTTCGAGATCTCCGGATACGCCGCACTTCCGAGCGTTACCGAGGGGAGCCGCGCAAACCAAACGGTCGCGGTGAACGGCCGTTGGGTGCGGGCCGAGAACCTGAGCCGCGGCATAGACGATGCCTACCGTGCCACGCTCCCCTCTGGGCGCTACCCACCGGTAGCATTGCGGCTCGCCGTGGACCCCCGCCGGGTGGACGTGAACGTTCATCCGACCAAGCAGATCGTGCGGTTCTCCGAAGAGCGGGCCGCCCGAGCGAGCGTTGCGGCCGCGATCCGGGAGGCCATAGAATGGCGCCCGCCCTCGCCGTCCGCCGCGCCTCGGGCAGCCGAGCACCCTTACACGCAAGAGAGTCTCCCGACGTCCCAAGTGTTAACCCCAAGCTACGCGCGTGTAGCGGAGCGCCGACCCGACTATTCCCCGCCTGCGCGGGATCTGCGCGAAGTACGCGAGCGGCTCGCTGAGGCTTCGGGGCCGTCCTCCGAGACTATCCCCGAGGGATTACAGGAGCGGTTCGGCGTCCCGGCGTCGGAAGAGTTGTTGCCCGAGCGCGGAGCGTTGCCCTCGCTGGAGAATTTGCGGGTCATCGGACAGCTCGCGGCGGGCTACATACTCCTCGAGGAGCCAGGGTCGTTGTGGATCGTGGACCAGCACGTCGCCCACGAGCGGGCAATTCTGGATGGCTTGACCGATGACGAGGGCTCGTCTTTACCAACTACACAGGCCCTCCTAGTTCCGGAGGTCGTGGAGCTTCCGTTGAGCGAGGCGAGCGCGGCCACCGAATACCTGGAGGAGCTCGCCGTGTACGGTTTCGAGGTCGAGCCCTTCGGACCGAGTTCCTTCAGAATCACCGGCGTCATCTCCACTTTAGCCGGCCGCGACGTCGCCGGTGCCTTTAAAGAAGCGCTCGCCGCTGCCAAGGGGACCGGGCCGGGTAGGCGTCGCGAGGACCACATCCTCGCCACCATCGCCTGCCACTCGGCCGTGAAGCTGGGCGACAAGCTCGAAAAGCCCGAGATGGAGGCGCTGATAAAGGACTGGCTCCAGAGCAGGCTCCCCGCTACCTGCCCCCACGGCCGCTCCATCTGCTACCGCATAGGTGTGAACGA
>JALZFK010000068.1 GCA_030861585.1 Actinomycetota bacterium
CCGCTTGAGGGCCTCCTTGAGGGCCATGCTACCGGCGATCTGAAACGCCATCTCCGAGGAGTCGACTTCGTGGTACGAACCGTCCACGAGCTCGACCCTGACGTCCACGACCGGGTACCCGGCCACGGCGCCGTTGTCCAGGGCATCCTGAATGCCCTTGTTCACGCTCGGAATGTACTCCCGCGGGATGACGCCACCGACGATCTTGTCCTCGAACTCGTAGCCACCCTCGTCGTTGTGCTCGAGGTTAATGACCGCATGCCCGTACTGCCCGCGACCACCCGTCTGCCGCACGAAGCGACCCTCGACGTTCTCGACCCGCCGTCTCGCGGTCTCTCGATAAGCGACCTGCGGCTTGCCGATGTTCGCGTCTACCCGGAACTCGCGCAGCAACCTGTCCAGGATGATCTCCAGGTGCAGCTCACCCATACCGGCGATAATCGTCTGCCCCGTCTCCTCGTCGCCACGCACGGTGAAAGTCGGGTCCTCCTCGGCGAGACGCTGCAACGCCACGCTGAGCTTCTCCTGGTCGGCCTTGGTTTTGGGCTCGATGGCCTGATCGATTACCGGCTCGGGGAAGGCCATCTGCTCGATGACTATCTTCTCGGGGTCGTCGACGGAGACGAGGGTGTCCCCCGTCCCGGTCTCCGAGAGCCCGATTGCCGCGACGAGCTCGCCAGCGTAGACTTCCTCGCGCTGCTCACGGCTGTTGGCGTGCATCTGCAACAGCCTGCCGACGCGCTCGCGCCTGTCTTTGGTGGTATTGTAAACGTAGGAGCCGGCCTTGAGCGTCCCGGAGTATACCCGGATATACGTCAGCTTTCCGACGTGCGGGTCGGACTGTACCTTGAAGGCCAGAGCCGCCAAAGGACCGTTCTCGTCGGCCTCGCGTGTAACCTCCTCGCCCTCCATCGTCTGGCCGTGGATCGGCGGCACGTCCAGCGGGCTTGGCAAGTAATCTACGACCCCGTCGAGGAGCGGCTGTACGCCCTTATTCTTGAACGCCGACCCGCAGAAGACCGGCGTCATGTGGATCTCGAGTGTAGCTTTCCGGATCGCTGCCCTTAAAGCGTCTGGATCTATCTCCTCGCCCTCGAGGTACAGCATCATGAGCTCTTCGTCCTGGTCGGCGACGGCCTCTAAGAGCTTCTCGCGGTACTCGTCGACCCGCGCCTGAACCTCAGTCGGTATCTCGCCCTTTTCCCACTCGGCGCCAAGGTCGTCTTTGTACATGATCGCCTTCATCTCGACGAGGTCTACGATCCCGCGGAACTCGGACTCTTCCCCGATCGGCAACTGTACCGGCACCGCGTTGGCCCCGAGCCGCTCGACCATCGTATCGACGGCCTTGTAGAAGTCCGCCCCTATGCGATCCATCTTGTTGACGAACGCGATTCTGGGAACCCTATACTTGTCCGCTTGGCGCCACACCGTCTCGCTCTGCGGCTCAACGCCCGCGACCGAGTCGAACAGAGCAATCGCGCCATCCAAAACACGCAAGCTCCGCTCCACCTCGACGGTAAAATCCACGTGTCCGGGCGTATCTATGATATTTATACGATATTGTTCGGGGATACGGCTGTGCTGTTGGCCGCTCTTGCCGTTCTTGGAGGAGCCCTCGATGTCACCCCAGAAGACGGTCGTAGCGGCGCTCGTTATGGTGATGCCACGCTCGCGCTCCTGGGCCATCCAGTCCATCACGGCGTTCCCATCGTGGACCTCACCCAGCCTGTGGGTCAGGCCGGTGTAGAGCAGGATACGCTCGGTCGTCGTCGTCTTGCCCGCGTCTATGTGCGCCATGATCCCGATATTTCGGACCCGGCGTAATGGTGTTTTTCTAGCTACTGACACTGCCATCTTTTACCTCGTCACCACCTGTAATGTGCGAATGCCCTGTTCGCTTCGGCCATCCGGTGGGTGTCGTCCCGGCGCTTGACGCTCGCGCCAACGTTATCCTTAGCGTCCAGGATCTCACCGGCCAGTCTCCGGCCCATCGTCTTTTCGCGTCGCCCCCGAGCGAAGTTAACCATCCACCTCAAGGCCAGCGTGTTCGCTCGGCGTGGGGGCACTTCGACCGGCACCTGATAGGTGGCACCGCCCACCCGGCGACTCCGGACCTCCAGGCGCGGCCGGATGTTGTCCAACGCGTTGTTGAGGATCGTCACCGGATTCGAGCCGGTCCGCTCCTCGACGAAGGACAGGGCATCATAAACTATCTTCTCCGCGGTACTCTTCTTGCCGTCGAGCATGATCTTGTTGATCAACTGCTGCACCAGCACGCTCCCGTAAACGGGATCGGGGTCGATCGTCTTCTTCGGCGGCGCCGCGCGTCTCGGCATCCCTCCCCCTCTCCTACTTCTTCGTCCCGTACTTCGAACGGCCCTGCTTGCGGTTGGACACTCCCAGAGTGTCTAA
>JALZFK010000069.1 GCA_030861585.1 Actinomycetota bacterium
GCGGTCACGACCACGACTACGAGCGTACGGTGCCGATAGGGGGTGTGATCTACGTGGTAAGCGGCGGCGGCGGCAAGGACTTGTACGAGGCCGGCAGGAGCGAGTGGACCGCTTTCTCCAGGTCCGTTCACCATGCGGTGTTCGTGCGTATCGATGGCAGGCGTCTCTCCCTAGAGGCCATAGAGCCAGACGGGACCGTGTTCGATCACCTTAATCTCAAGCGACCGTAAAGACACGATCTGAGCTCTCCGCCAGCGTCCGCAGCTTCGAGATGAGATGCTCGGGAGCAAGCCGGCGCCCAGAAAAAGAATAGAGCGCTCTAAAGCATAGAGCGCTCTAAAGCGGTTGAGAGGATGGGCTAGAGCAAGCGGTACGAGCCGCGCTAGGGGATGCGCGGCATCTTAAGCCACGTTAGACTGCGCGCACGGTTGCGTCGAGCAGCCTTCAGAAGCGCAAGAGGGGAGGCTCTACTACGACCATAGAGTCGACTCCTGGCGTAGGCCGTAGCGAAACTCGGGGCTCAGGTACCCGACCCGGGCCTGTTCTTCGAGGAAGGTGGTTACGGCCGTCCATGAGGCGGACAACACGGTAGGTGTTGCGAACGTCGTCCGGACGCGGGGACGAACCTCGTGAGCGGCGAGGCCGCCTTCGTTCACGACCCCTCGCTGGAGGATTATTCTTTCGGCGAAGGTCACCCGTTCCAACCGGTAAGGATCCGCATGACCATCGAGCTCTGCGAGGCCCTGGGGCTTTTGGAGGGGTACTCGTTCGTCGAGTCTGAGCCGGCGACGGACGAGGATATCAAGATGGTGTACTACTCCAGCTACGTGCGCAAAGTGCAGGAGTCCGGGCGGGGCGAGGGCGACCTCGAGGAACTCCAGGGCTACGGGCTCGGCACCGAAGATAACCCCGTGTTCAAGAGCATGCATGAAGCGAGCGCCCGCGTGGTCGGGGCGACGGTGGAGGCCTGCCGGCTAGGCATGAACGGCGAAGTCAAGCACGCCTTTTGCCCCTCTGGAGGACTTCATCACGCCCAGCGCTGGCAGGCTAGTGGCTTCTGCGTCTACAACGATGTCGGGGTCGCTATAGCCCGCTTGAAGGAAGAGCATGCCGACCTAAGAATCGCCTACGTGGACACCGACGTTCACCACGGTGATGGGGTGCAGTGGATGTTCTACGACGACCCCACGGTCTTGACCGTCTCGAGACACGAGTCGGGGCGCTACCTCTTCCCAGGGACCGGCGGCGTGAAGGAGCGAGGTCAGTGGGAGGGCCACAGGTACTCGGTCAACCTACCCTATGCAGCCGTACACACGTACGATGGCTCCTTCATCGAGTGCGTCGAGGCCGTCGTGCCCGAGGCCTTGCGGGCCTTTGGTCCGGACCTGATCTGCTCGTAGACCCGGGTCGTCACCCTTAGGTCCCCTAAGGGGTCTAAAGCGTGAGCGTCGCAGCCGTTCTGGGAGAACGTCCCCCGGAGGATAAGATCTCGCCCACGAGCTTTGCGAGGGCCATTGGGTGGCGGTCAGCGGGGGTGGCTACGACATCTGGCGCGTCGTACCTAGGGCGTGGTTGGCTCTCTGGTCCATCGTCTCCCACCAAGAGCTGCCCGACGAAATGCCCGAGGACTTGTTAGAGGAGTGGGAAGAGAAGAGCCCCGTGGGGTTGCCGCACTTCACACGCGACGACCCAGAAGACTACCCGGCCGTCGAGCGCGCACCCGTGATAAAAGAGGAAAACCGTCGGACGGTCGAGAAGCTTTTGGAGAAGGTGAGAGCGTGATGCCGCTCATCCACTGAGTCGTGGAGCGTCTTGGAGGATGACGAACTCCGACCCGAGACTCTCTACGTGCGCCGTACGCTCGAGAGGCGCGGCCAACGGTTCACCAAGCTTATCTACTACGTCCGCGGCGGAACTGCAAAATCAAACGGCAGGGTCGAGAAAGGAGCGGTCCCGCGTCACTGGGCTTTCGGTCTTATTGCGCTCGCTAGGTACTCTTTAGCAAGGGATAGAACGGCTCGACGGACGCTAACTTAGCCTGGGAAAGGAATTATTGCTAGAGTATCGTAAGTAAAGGGCATAAATAGCGGCGGGGAGGGCATGAGCGATATCCGATCCGACGTGGTCGAGGAGGCCTTGCGTATCACCGACAGGGCGAAACAGGAGGGGCTCGCCCTCCGGTTGCTCGGCGGGATAGCGATCAAGCTACGGGCGAAGGATGGCCTCCTTCCGGTGTTCAGGCGCGAGTACGGTGACTCTGACTGGATCACGCCCAAGGGTACCTCGGTCGATGCGCAGCGGTTCTTCGAGGTTTTGGGCTACGCGCCCCAGGTGCGCTTTAATGTCATCTATGGTCGGGAGCGGTTGCTGTTCTTCGACGAGCAGCACGGTCGTCAGGTAGACGTATTCGTCGGTGCCTTCAGGATGTCTCACAAAATTCCCTTCGGCGAGCGGCTCGACATGGAGCCCATGACGATACCCCTGGCGGAGCTGCTGCTCACCAAGTTGCAGATCGCCGAGCTCAACGAAAAGGACGTCCTGGACGCTTTAGCGCTGTTGCACGACCACCCCGTTGGGAACGACGATGGGGACTTGGTGAATGGCGAGCGCATCGCCGCGCTGTGCGCGGCAGACTGGGGCCTATGGCGCACCTTCACGGCCAATCTACAAGACGCCGGCGAACGCCTGGAGCGCTACGACCTGCCGGAACAAGGCAAGCAGCGCATCGCCGACCGTATTCGAGAGCTGCAGGACCGCATTGAGCAAGAACCGAAGACGCTTTCTTGGAAACTACGTTCGAAGATCGGCGACCGCAAGCGCTGGTATGAGCTGCCCGAAGAAGTCGCCGGAGGACCTTGATCGGAGGAAGTTGAGATGCTCTTTTCTAGAACTTTATCTCGAAAACCTGAGACACGCCTTTTCTTCGCGACCGATATTCACGGGTCGGAGACCTGCTGGCGAAAGTTCTTGAATGCTGGTAAGCATTACGAGGCCGACATTTTGATCCTCGGCGGCGATATGACGGGGAAAGCGCTTGTG
>JALZFK010000073.1 GCA_030861585.1 Actinomycetota bacterium
TAGGTCTCTCGCCGCTCTACAAGTGGGTCTACGAGACGGCCTCCAAAGACTCGTTCGTCTCGATCGAGAAGGCCGAGCGGGAGCTGGGCTTTAAGCCGAAGTACTCGAACAAGGACGCCCTTCTGAGGAACTTCCGGTGGTACATCGAAAACCGGGCGGGGTTCGAGAAGGCGTCTGGGCTCTCGCATCGGGTGCCGTGGAAGCAGGGAGCCATCGGCTTGCTCAAGCGTTTCTTCTAGCCACCCAGACCTACCGTACTGTACGAAAGTCTGCGTGGTGCAGATCTTTTCGAGGAAAGACCCCGAAACAATCGATGCCGTCTCTCGTCGTAGAATGACCGAGCGAGTCGACGCCAAAACAGCTGATGCGCTTCGTCCCTCTTCGGCTGCTTTCACGTCAAGAAGGCGTCGGGCCACTTATATAGCTGTCAATAATCGGCTTTCAGCTAATTCACGGCCTGTTTGGGCTCTAAGGTCGATGAGCGAAAGCAGGCCGGGGCTCTGCTGGGTTCGGCCCTTCTGCCGTTCCGCCTTTTGTGCAGAACGCTCATTTATCATGTGATCGGGAACGGTCGCGCGAAGCCGCAGGGTCGCTTAAGAGGTCTGCCGCCTCCCGGTCTATCATCCATGTGAGCGCACCGGATGGGTAAATGAGCTTCGCCGGGTAGTCCTGCGGTTCGGCGTCGCCTTCGATGACCTCCCTCAAAGCCTCGGCCTTGCCCGCCCCGGTGACGAGGAAAGCCACCTTTCGGGCCCTGTTGATAGCGGGGGTGGTTAGCGTGATCCTGATCGTCCCCAGTTTCTCCACCGGGTTCTCGATGACCCAGTGGTCGCACACGTAGAGCGCGGGGGTGCGGGGGAAGAGGCTCGCGGTGTGGCCGTCCTCCCCGAGGCCGAGTAGGATGAGGTCGAAGCCCGGCGGGCTACCGAAGAACGACACTAACTCCTCCTCGTAGAGGGCGGCGGCCTTGGAGGCAGTAAGTTCGCCGCGCATCCGGTGGACGCTCCCTACAGGTACGCGGGAGAGCAAGGCTTGCCGGGCCATGCGGTAGTTCGAGTCCTCGTGGTCGGGAGGTACGCACCTCTCGTCGCCGAAAAAGACGTGGACCTTGCCCCAGTCAAGCTCGTCCCGATACTCTGCAGCGAGCAGCTCATACAAGACTTTAGGGGTGGAACCGCCGGCGAGGGCCACGGCGAAGCGCCCCTTCTCCCGCATGCTCCTTTCGGCCTCTTCCGTGAACATCGCTGCGGCGGCCCGAGCGAGCTCTTGCGGGTTTTCGAAGACGCAGACGCTCGTGTGGTTCATGAGTCGAGCATCTGCACGGCCCGCTCCAGGGCGGACTCGTAGGTTTCGTCCCGTCCAAGGAGCTTGAGCTCCTCGCTGAGGAGGGTGCCCACATTAGAGGAGCCCAGGTGCACCGTGCGCTCGCCCATAAGTTCGTCGCCGCGCATCACGGTCGAGCAGACGTCGGCGTGCTCCCCGTGGCGCGAGGTCCGGACCCGGAAGGTGAGCTCCTCGGAGAAGAGGCGAACACAGTATAGGGGCGCTCCAGAAGCGTCTGGAGTGAGCTCGACGGTCACGTCGCCGGAGGGGCTGGCGAGGCCGAACATACGGCCTTCTTCCGTGCGTTCCGCCGTCTGCGGGCGCCAGCCCAAAGCCCAGGAGAGCCAGCCGGCGAGGAGGAAGGCTTGGCACTCGCCTCTCCCGTGGTGCAGGATCTCTACGCGTCGTATCTTAGCCAGCTCCCCGGCCCGTTCCGGGGGAGCGAAGAGATCCGCGATGAGCGAGCGCCACGGCGAGAGCGCGGCCCATTGAAGATCCCCAACCGCCGGGATACCTTCTCCGAGGAGATTCGCCACCTTCCTCAAGGAGGCTTCACAATCGGCCGTCGCCCCCGAATCGAGGACGAGGCGGTCAGCCAGAACCGCCATGCCGTCGCACTCTGGCGAACGGGGAATATCACCGTTCGGGTACCAGAGAAAGATGGGTAAATCCGGGATTAGTAGGGGACCGGCGAGGCTTTCGAGGTGTTCGGCGGGCGGTCCTTCGACGTGAACCGTAATCTGCTCGGCGCAGACCTGGGCGTCGTCCCTGCCCCGGAGGCTGCAAAAGGCCGAGAGCCCGACCTCCAGGTTCGCTTCCTCTTCGTTGGGGTCGGCGATCATAAGTATCGCCCTCGACGGGTAGTGCGCGGAGATGTCGGAGATGATTCGCGCGACGTCTTGCGCGAACCTCTCGTCGGTCACCACCATCAGGTTCAAAACGCTCGCCCGGGCGCCTAAAGTACCGTCCTCGTTCATCCGAAGCCGTGCTAGCTCCCGCTCTATCTGCCCGACCGACATCGCACCTCCGCCAGGCGCCGACCGTGGCTCCCCGATCACAGGATCACTTCCGCAATGCGCATGTTCACGCTCGCCGCCACCTTCGCCCGTCGCGTGCCAGGAGTGCCTCGGCCTCTTCGGGGCCCCAGGTGCCCGCTGGGTAGAGGGAGATCTCCTCGCTGCCGGCCCAGGCTCGCAGCACGGGGTCCAGGATCTCCCACGCCCTTTCGGTCTCGTCCGCCCGGATAAAGAGCGTCGGGTCGCCGAGCATGAGGTCGAGGAGGAGCCGCTGGTAAGCATCCGGGCCCTCCTCCAAGAAAGCGGTTCCGTACAGCAGGTCCATGTTCACGGAGCGAACCCGAAAGCCCCAGCCCGGGACCTTCGCCCCTATCCTCATCGAGACCCCCTCCTCGGGCTGGATGCGCACCACCAGGACGTTCGGCTCCAACCCCTCAGTCTCTGCGCCGGTAAACGGCGTGTGGGGAGTCGGCTTGAATTGGATGGCGATCTCCGTCGCCCTCTTCGGGAGCCGTTTGCCCGCCCGCACGTAGAACGGTACCCCCGCCCACCGCCAGTTGTCTATGTACAGCTCGAGCGCCACGTAGGTCTCGGTCATCGAGTCGGGGGCTACACCTTCCTCCCCGCGGTACCCCGGAACCTCCTCGCCCCATACCCAGCCCGAGGCGTACTGGCCACGCACGGCGTAGCGTGAAACTTCCCCCTCCGGTACGCGGCGGACCGCTTTGAGCACCTTTACCTTCTCCTCGCGCACCGACTCGGCGTCGAAGGCGGCCGGAGGTTCCATCGCGGTGAGGCACAGAACCTGCATGACATGGTTTTGGACTATGTCCCTGAGAGCACCGGCCTCCTCGTAGAAGGCGCCGCGCGTCCCGATCCCTATGTCTTCGGCGACGGTAATCTGGACGTGATCTACGTAGTGCTGGTTCCAGACGGGTTCGAAGATGCCGTTGGCGAACCTAAGAGCTAGGACGTTCTGCACCGTCTCCTTGCCCAGGTAGTGGTCTATGCGGTAGATCTGACGCTCCCTAAAGTGCCGCCGGATGTCCGCGTTTAGCCTTGTGGCGCTCGCCAGGTCTCGACCGAAGGGCTTCTCCACCACCAGGCGCGCCCAACCGCCATTCTCCCCCTCGTTCATCCCCGCCTCCCCAAGCTTCTCCACGATAGTTGGGACAAGAGACGGCGACAACGCCAAGTAGAAGGCCCGATTCCCCCCCGTCCCCCGCTCCCTATCGAGCTCTTCAAGGAAGTCCTTCAGCTCCCGGTACGTTTCGGGGTTTTTGGAGTCGCCGGGGAGGTAGAAGACGCTACCGCAGAATGAGTCCCAGACATCGTCGCTTACCTCGCCGGGGCGTTGCTCATCCAATGCAACGCGCAGCTTCTTACGGAACTCGTCGTGGCTCATCTTCGTCCTTGATACGCCGACGACGGCGAACTCCATCGGAAGGCGGCGCTGGGCCGAAAGATCGTAGAGGGCGGGGACGAGCTTGCGGGCCGCGAGGTCGCCGGAGGCGCCGAAGATGACCATGGCGTTAGGCTCCGGAACCCTGGGGAGCCTGCTCTCGTCCCGGAGGACGTCTGCCGAGAGCTGCGTACCGGCCACCTACGGTTTCCTATTCCTCGGGGTACTTCGTAGACGCCTCCTGAACGGCGTGCCCCCCGAACTCGCCGCGCAAGGCCGCGATGACCTTCATGGCGAAGGAATCGTCTTGACGGGAGGTGAACCGGGCGAAGAGCGAACCCGCGATAACCGCCGCCGGGACGTCCTCGTTTATCGCCTCCAGCACCGTCCATCGGCCCTCGCCAGAGTCCTCCACGTAGCCCCGGATGCTGTCGAGGTTGGCGTCTCTCTCGAAGGCCCTCTCGGCCAGCTCTAAGAGCCAGCTACGTACCACGCTCCCCTGGTTCCAGAGGCTCGAGATTGCCCGAAGGTCAAGGTCGTACTGACTCTTCTGCAGGATCTCGAACCCCTCGGCGTAGGCCTGGAGCATGCCGTATTCGATCCCGTTGTGTACCATCTTGGTGAAGTGCCCGGCCCCAGCGTCCTCGAGGTACGCGTACCCGTTCGGAGGTGCTAAGGTCTTGAGCGCGGGCTCGACGTGCTCGTAGGCGTCGGCGTCGCCCCCGACCATGAGGCAGTAGCCGACCTCGAGGCCCCATATGCCCCCGCTCGTGCCAGCATCCAGGAAGCGCAGACCCCTTTCGTGGAGCATCTTGGCGCGGCGGATGGAGTCGCGGAAGTAGGAGTTGCCGCCGTCTATAAGGATATCCCCCTCGTCCATGAGCTCGGCAAAGTTCAGGAGGGTCTGCTCTGTGGGATCGCCAGCGGGGACCATCACCCAGATCGCGCGCGGCTTGTCGAGTTTCTCGACCATTTCCTCCATCGAGTAGGCACCCTCGGCCCCCTCCGAAACCACCTCGTCCACCGGCCCTGGCGAGCGGTTGCCGGCGACGACTCGGTGCTCCCCAACGCGGACCAGGCGCCGGACCATGTTGGCTCCCATCCTACCGAGGCCGTAGAGACCTATCTCCATGAACTCACCTTTCCTAAAGTTGGCTCCGACGTTAGCCCTGGCTGACGAGCTGGCGGCTCTTGTCTTTAATACCCTCCAACAGCTCGTCGAAGGAGTCGGCGAACTTCCCTACGCCTTCCTTCTCCAGGACCTCCGTAACGTCGTCGTAGTCCACCCCGATTTCTGTAAGCTTCGCGATAAGCGTCCACGCCCCGTCGAGGCCCTCCTCGAGCGCGTTCGGGTTGACTTCGCCGTGATCCATGAACGCCTCGAGGGTCGAGACGGGCATGGTGTTCACCGTATCGGGGCCTACGAGTTCCTCGACGTACATCACGTCCCCATAGTTCGGGTCCTTGGTCGAGGTAGAGGCCCACAAAGGGCGCTGCTTGGTCGCGCCCTTGGACTCGAGGAACTCCCAGTCGGGGCCGGAGAAGATCTCCTTGAACGCAGCGTAGGCGAGCTTCGCGTTCGCTATTGCGAGTCGCCCCTTTAGGTCGTCGTGGCTACCGAGCTCATCGAGCCGCCTATCGGTCTCGGTGTCCACGCGGGAGACAAAGAAGCTGGCGACGCTCGCCACCTTCGAAGGGTCGCCGCCGGCCGCGACGAGGCGCTGTAGGCCTCGAATGTAGGCGTTGGTGACGGCCTTGTAACGCTGCAAGGAGAAGATCAAGGTAACGTTGATGGAGTGGCCAGAGGCGATCATGTCCTCTATCGCCGCGAGACCCGGGAGCGTCGCCGGTATCTTTACTATGAGGTTCGGCCGGTCAACCAGTTCGTGAAGGCGCAACGCCTCCTCGATGGTGGCCGGAGTGTCGTAGGCCAGGTCTGGGGAGACTTCCAAGGAGACGTAGCCGTCGAGACGGTTCGTCCTCTCGAACACGGGCAGGAGCAGGTCGCAGGCGTCGCGGATGTCCTCGCGGGCGAGCTCGAGGAAGATCTCCTTCGGGTCGTCCTCCCTTCGGGAAAGTTCTTCGAGCTGCGCATCATAGAGGCTCGAGTGGGAGATCGCCTTCTGAAAGATCGTGGGGTTTGAGGTGACGCCGACGACCCCGCTCTCGATCATCCGCTCCAGGTCGCTGTTTTCGATGTCGTCGCGGGAGAGGGAGTCCATCCAGACGCTCTGCCCCACCTCGGCCAGTTTTCTCAAACGCTCGTCCATCGGTCCTCCTGAAATGCCGTTTATCACCGGAGCCGCCCGGCCCCTCCGAAAGTCTACACCCGGCAGAACGTCAGGGTCGCGACCCGTCATTCTCCGTCCGAAGTATCTAGGGAGAGCCGGTTGGCAAGGCCCGGGCTCTCCCTAGATATGCATTAGGCGTTAGTACTGGCTGTGGAAGACGCGCCGCCAGAGGAGTATCCCGGCGCACAAGCCCGCGACTCCCAGGAGAGCCGCCAGCGGGATAATATTGATACCGCCCGAAGCAGGCAACTGCTGGGAAGTCTTCTGGATCTCGCCGCACACTTGCCGGTCGCCGCTCTCCCCGGATGGATCGGTCTTAAAATCGTCCGCTTTGGTGTGGATGACGAGCGCACTGCCATCGGAATCGAATAGCGACGTCTCGCCTTTCGAAAGCGTTACCCGGTCGGTCTTTGCTTGAGCCGTAGCGCTCCCGTCTTCGTTTACCTTGATGTCGGGCAGGTCGCCAGCATGGGCACCTTTCGGGTTCTCGAAGCCATGCTCCTTACCCTGCGGGTTGAAGTGCTCGCCAGCCGACTTAAAGTCGCTCGAGCTGCAATCACCCTTCTCGTGAATGTGAACACCGTGCTCGCCCGGCCCGACCGCCTTCTGGCCCGGCTGAAGGTTGACGGTGGTGGCGACGCCGCCCGGGCCCTCAGCGAACTCGGCGGTGCCTACATCATTGCCGTCAGTGTCCTTAAGCTCTGCATTCGCCCCTACTACCTGGGCGACGGCCACCCCGGTGCTTGTGACCAGCAACGCTCCGGACACCACCAAGACAGTTAGCTTCCTCGACCTCACGTACGCCTCCTTCCTCAAAGTAACCTAATAGGCTGTCCCGCGCCCGCCGTGAGTCGACGTTCTCAGGGCGAGCACGAACACCTCGCGACGCCGGAAGACCGGGCCTGCTCACCGGGCCATCCTCCGCCGCGTCCGCCAACGTAGGCAGAGCGACACCTCGCCAGCTCGGAGAGGACGACCGCGAACGGGGTTAGGATCGGGGAAGCCAGCATCTCGGTCTCTCCTCACCTTCCGGATCCGGTCACACACGTCCCGAACTATACCCGAGGGTAAAAACCTCCAATCTATCGGAGCGAAGCCTGAGCATAACAATAGGGGCCAAGCCCAATAGTGGCCAAGCCCACCGGCCCTTACATATAGGGATCGCGGATCCGGCCCGGATGCGCTAGTCTATGCTCGAAGAGCGGACGGGAGCGTGAGCCTTTGGGAATCGTCGTCCAAAAGTACGGCGGCAGTTCGGTGGCGACGGCGGAGCACATAAAGGCCGTGGCCGAGAGGGTAAAGAAGTCCCGCGAGTTGGGCCTAGACCTCGTCGTGGTCGTCTCGGCGATGGGCAAGACCACGGACAGATTACTCGCGCTCGCGCGCGAGGTTTCGCGGGACCCGTCGCCACGCGAGATCGACCAGCTCCTCTCGACCGGCGAGCGGCAGTCGGTGGCGCTTCTGGCGATGGCGCTGCACGACCGCGGGGTCGCCGCAACCTCCCTCTCGGGGGCGCAGGCAGGGATGAAGATCACCGGCCGCTACGGCTCTGGTGTGATCTCGGAGATACAGCCCGAAAGGATGCGCAGCCTCCTCGCCGAAGGCCAGGTGGTCATCGTCGCCGGCTTCCAGGGCGAGAACGCCTTAGGCGACGTAATCACCTTGGGACGCGGCGGTTCGGACACGACGGCTATCGCCCTCGCTGCGGCGTTACAGGCGGATCGTTGCGAGATCTACACGGACGTAGACGGCGTGTACACCGCCGACCCAAGAATAGTACCCGCCGCCCGGCGGATACCCCTGATCTCGCCCGACGAGATGGCGGAGATGGCTTGGCGCGGGGCTAAGGTGATGCACCCGCGGGCGGTCGAGATCGGGGCGCTCCATGACGTGGAGATCCACGTCCGCTCCTCTTTCAACGAGAGTCCAGGCACGATCATCAGGGAGGATAAAGACTTGGAGTTCTTGGAGACCCGCGAGACCGTGGCCGGAATCGTCCACGACCTCGACGTTTCGCGCATCACCCTGACCGGCATCCGCACCGGCCCAGGTACGATGAGCCGTATATTCAAGCCGTTGGCCGAGGTCGGTCTCTCCGTGGACGTCATCGTCGAGAGCGCCCCCAAGCAAGGGTCTTCCGACGTGGCCTTCACGGTCGGTCGCGCCGACTTCGCCAAGGCGCGTCAGCTAGCGAGCGAGGTCGCGAAGTCGTTGGGCGGGGAGGTCGAGGGGGAAGAAGAGCTCGGCAAGGTCTCCGTGGTGGGGACCGGGATGTTCAACCGGCCCGGCTACGCCGCGAGGATGTTCGACGCTTTGGGGAGGACGGGCATCCCGATAAGGATGGTCTCGACCTCGGAGATCCAGGTAACGTGTGTTATACCGGCGGAGAGAGTGGCGGAGGCGGTCCGGTGCCTCCACGAGGATTTCGAACTGGAGGAGAGAGATGTTTAGCGGCGCGTTCACGGCCCTCATTACCCCGTTTAAGAACGGCAAGGTGGACGTCGAGGCCCTAGAGGGTCTCGTCGAGTTCCAGATCCGTCAGGGCATAAACGGCCTCGTTCCCTGCGGCACGACCGGTGAGACGCCGGCCCTCAGCGAATCGGAGGACCGCCTCGTCGTGGAGACCGTCGTGCGCGTGGCCGAGGGTCGGGTGCCCGTGGTCGCGGGGACCGGCTCGAACAGCACCGACATGGCGATCAAGTACACCAAGATGGCGGAAAAAGCGGGCGCCGACGGCTCGTTGCAGGTCGCCCCGTACTACAACAAGCCGACCCAGGAAGGGCTCTTCAGGCACTTTGCCGCCATCGCCGAGAATACGTCGCTGCCCTTGATCCTCTACAACATCCCCGGCCGTACGAGCGTGACTATCTCGCCCGAGACCATGGCCCGCCTCGCCGAGATCCCCAACATCGTCGGCGTCAAGGACTCCACCCTCTCGATGAACATGGTAAGCGACGTAAAGCACCTCTGCGGCGAGGACTTCGACATCCTCTCCGGCGACGACCCGATGACGCTCCCCCTGATGGCTCTGGGTGGGACCGGCGTGATCTCCGTCGCCTCCAACGTCGCTCCCGCGGCCGTCTCGGACATGGTGGAGGCCCTTAACTCCGGCGACTGGTACCGGGGCAGCGAGCTTCACTACGAGCTCCTACCCCTCTTCCGGGCCTTATTCCTGGAGACCAACCCCATACCCGTGAAGGCTGCCGCCTCCCTATTGGGACTCTGTTCCGACGAGATGCGCCTCCCGCTCGTTCCTATGTCCGGCGAGAACCTGCGTAAGCTCCAGGAGATCATGGAGAACACAACGCACCTTCTCCCTACCCCCGAAGAGGTGCTTTGACCCGCGTCGCCATCCTCGGCGCAGCCGGCCGTATGGGTCGCGAGCTCTGTCGCGCCGCCTTGGAGACGGAGGGCATTGAACTCGCGGGCGGTACCGAGGAGCCTGGATCACTTGAGATGGGGACTGACCTTGGCGAACTCTGCGGCGCCGGCACCACAGGCATCCTCGCGACGGAGGAGCCACCCGAAGAGGCCGAGGTTCTTATCGAATTCACCACCCCTGAGGCGACCGTTCAGCACCTCTCCTACCAGCACCCCGTCGTCATAGGGACCACCGGCCTCTCCGAAGAGCAGCGTGCGAAAATCGAAGAAGCGGCCAAGGGCGTACCTATAGTGCTCGCCCCCAACATGAGCGTTGGCGTGAACCTGCTTTGCGATGTGATCCGGGAGCTCTCCGCGAAGCTTGCAGGTTACGACATCGAGGTCGTCGAGGCGCACCACAGGGGCAAAAAGGACGCTCCTTCTGGGACGGCGCTGCTGCTCGCGCGAGCAGTTGCCGAGGGCCGGGGGCAAGACCTGGAAGAGGTCGCCGTCTACGGGCGAGAAGGCGTTTCGCCGCGCAGAGAAGGAGAGATCGGCGTACACGCCCTCCGCGGTGGGGCGGTCGTCGGCGAGCATCGTCTGATCTTCTACTCCGAAGGCGAAGAAGTCGAAGTGATCCACCGCGCCCTCTCCCGCCGCACCTTCGCCGACGGGGCTCTCCGGGCCGCGAAATTTGCTGCGGGTACTATGCCTGGTCTCTACGGCATGAAAGACGTGTT
>JALZFK010000106.1 GCA_030861585.1 Actinomycetota bacterium
AGTTGTTGGAGGCGAGGGCGCAGACGGTCCGGGCGCCCGTTCTGAGCAGGTTTCCATCGGTCGGGGAGGTTACCGTCACCATCTTCACGCCGCGGGTCTCGGTAGACCGCGAGGTTTCGGGGGGCTCGGTGGAGGCCACCTTCAGCCGGTGAACCGCGCTTTCCTGAGCTTGGGTAGCAACCTCGGGGACCGTTTGGGGTATCTGCGGGCGGTGGTCGGGGCGCTCGGGCGGGGACCGCTGCTGGAAGTGCGTGGGATCTCCAAAGTATACGAGACGACGCCGGTCGAGGTGGAGGAGGAGCAACCGAACTATTTGAACTGCGTGGTCGAGATCCGGTACGGCGCGACGGCGATCGAGCTCTTACGCTTCTGCCAGGGGGTAGAGGCCGCCTTGGGGCGCGAGCGGGGCAAAGCCGGCGAGAAGGCACCGCGGACAATAGACGTAGACGTGCTGCTCTTCGGCGAGGGAGTTACAGAAGAACCGCACCTCCTCGTACCGCATCCGGGTTCCTTGCGCGTGTTCAATTTAAGGGGGCTCGCGGACCTCGCGCCCGATGTGTATATTCCGGGGCGGGGCGCGGTCGGGGAGCTTCTGGCCGGGGCAGACTTGGGCGGTGTGAGGGAGTTTGAGGAGGATTTGTAGCTTGCTGATGGTGGCGGACATCGGGAACACTCAGACGGTGCTCGGGGTCTTCGAGGGCGACGTGCTACGGGCTCATTGGCGGATGGCCACCGAGGCTCATCGTTCGGCGGATGAGATCGGTGCCGCGTGCGCCTCGCTTCTGGGTCTCCAAGGGATGCGGCTCGAAGAAGTCGTGGCCCTTATCGTGTCGAGCGACGTCCCGCCCCTCATCCGCTCCTACAACAATCTGGCCGGGGATTTGCTGGGCATCCCCTTCTACTCCGTATCGTCGGAGATGAAGACCGGGCTCAACAACCACTACGACGACCCAAGGGCGGTTGGGTCGGACCGCATCGTCAACTCCGTAGCGGCAGGCAATTATTACGGGTTTCCGGCGATCATCGTGGATTTCGGGACGGCCACGACCGTCTGCGCCGTGGACGGGGAGGCGAACTACAAGGGCGGAGCCATCTTGCCCGGAATCTACGTCTCTTTAGACGCGCTGGTCGCTAAGGCGGCTAAACTCGCGAACGTGGACCTCGAAGAAGGGACGCCCAGGGCCATAGCGACTAACACCCCCGACTCCATCCGCAGCGGCTTCATCTACGGCTACGCGGGCGCCGTAGACGCCCTCATCCGGCGCTTCCGAGAAGAGCTGGAGGCAGAAGACCTACGGGCCGTCGCCACCGGAGGACCCGCCTCGGTCATCGTACGCCACTGCCGTGAGATCGGTACCCTCGACCCGGATTTGACCCTCAAGGGCCTGCGCATCCTCTACGAGCTAAACGCCCCCCATA
Organism: Actinomycetota bacterium; assembly: GCA_030861585.1. GTDB lineage: Bacteria > Actinomycetota > Rubrobacteria > Rubrobacterales > Rubrobacteraceae > Rubrobacter_F. Next base: position 1,420 of record JALZFK010000106.1, read on the forward strand.
GGTCGAAGGTTTCCGAGAATATCGGTGGGGCTACCCAAAGCATTCGTTGACACTTTTGTGACCCTTCCGTATACTCTGCCCGCTCATGACGGACAAGAATCGGGAGCTGCTAACCCGGGAGGGTTTGGAGAAGCTCCAACAAGAACTTAAGTATCTGACGGAGGTTCGCCGTAGGGAGGTCGCGGATCGCATCCGGCAGGCTAGGGAGTTCGGCGACATCTCCGAGAACTCCGAGTACGACGACGCCAAGAACGAGCAGTACCTGTTGGAGCGCAGGATTAGCGAGGTCCAGCGACGCCTTAGGAACGCCAAGGTCGTCGAGCCTACCGGAACGGAGGCCGACTCTGTAGACCTCGGCACCCTCGTGACCCTGAGAAGGGTCGGCAAGGACGAGGAGCGAACCTTCCAGATCGTCGGGGCGAACGAGTCCGATCCCGGGAGTGGCAAGCTCTCCCACTCTTCGCCCGTGGGCCGAGCCGTTCTCAAACGCCGCGTCGGTGACAAGGTCACGGTCGCAACGCCCCGGGGCGCGACCGAGTACGAGATCGTCAACGTAGAGGCCGCGAGCTAGGACGAAGGGCACATCCGCCCCTCGAATCTACGTTCGCTGTTGATCTATCTTTGGTGGAGCAGCACGTGAGCACCATCAGCAGGCATCCAGTACCCGATTGGGCTGAGACGGTCGCGGGTTCGCTCGGGCCGGGGCCACATGTGGTTGTGACGGGGATCAGCCCCTCCGGCAACATCCACGTGGGCAACCTGCGCGAGGTCCTGGTTGGCGAAGCGGTCACGAACGCCCTCAGAGCGAAAGGCGAAGAGGTGCACTTCGTGTTCCACGCGGACACGGTAGACCCCTTGCGCAAGATAGCTCCCGGCGTCCCGGAGAGTTTCGAGCGCTACCTAGGCCACAGCCTCTCGCGTGTCCCGGACCCGGAGGGTTGCCACGTCTCCTACGCTGAGCACTTCCTCGAACCCTTTGAGGAGGCCTTGAGGCAGATGGAGATGGACGTGGAGGTCTTGCGCTCGCACGAGCTCTACGAGGGCGGCTTCTACTCGGAGGTAACGAGGGAGGCTTTGGAGCATACCTTTGAGCTGCGGGAGATTCTGCAAGAGGTCAGCGGGCGGAAGATGCCCGAGCACTGGTCGCCCTACCTACCAAGGGCCGCCGACGGGCAGCTCAAAGGCGCCCGCATCCTGGAGCACCTGCCAGAGGAAAAGAAGGTCGTCTTCGTGGACGAGGACGGGTGGGAGGACACGGCGGACTACGGACGAGGCGAGGGGAAGCTCGGGTGGCGGGTGGAGCTCGCGGCGCGTTGGAAGGCGCTTCGTGCGACGTTCGAGCCGTTCGGCAAGGACCACACGAGCCGTGGCGGCTCGACGGACACGGCCGACCGGATGGCCCGGGAGGTCTTCCGGTACCCTGTCCCGGGGCGCTACGAGTACGAGTGGATCCAGATAAAAGGCAAGGGCGCCATGAGCAGCTCCAAGGGCATCGTCCTCCTGCCCGACGAGCTCTTGAGAATCATGCCGCCGGACGCCCTGAGGCAGGTGGTCCTCGGGCGTGACCCAGCTCGCGCCCTCGACCTCGACCTCGGAGCTGGATTCCCCCACTTTATGGACGAGTATAGAGCCACCACGGAAAATAGGCCTGTGCCCTTCACCCACCTCGTCACCATAGCTCAGACGGTTGGAGACGACGCGGAAGCAGCGGTCGATATGCTCCTCCAAGGCGGCTATAGGGAAGCTGTTGCGGATCGTGGGAAGCTGGCCAGGGATCTCTACTTCGCACGCAACTGGGCCGAGAAATGGGCCCCAGAATCGCTCAGGTTCGGGGTCTTGGAGTTGCCAGAAGCGGCGGAGGCGGCAAAGAGCCTGGACGAGGACCAACTGCGGTACCTCGAAGAGGTAGGCTATGAGTTGAGCAAGTTGGAAAGCCAAGTGGATGGGGATCTGTTACAGAATATACTGTTCGCGAAGGCGGCCGAGCTCGATATGAAGCCAAAAAAAGCGTTCGCCGCCATCTATACGGTCCTTTTAGGTAAGAAGAGCGGCCCCAAGGCCGGCCCTTTCATCGCCGGCATCGGGCTGTGGTCAGCTCAACAGCGGTTCCTCGGTGTGATATCTGATACTGCGGTCGGCGGGACCGAGGGTTAGAATTCGGCTCAAACTGCGGAGGGGTGCTATATATAGTAGTTGCGTGGGCGCGTTGCGCTAAACGCGCACCCATCTGGGTAAAACCTTTGTATACTAATTAGTAGGCCGGTACTTTGTATACTAATTAGTAGGCCGGTATTTAGAGGAGAAGGTTTATGATTCTAAGATTTAGAGATCGGGCATTGTATAATCTGGTTGTTGTTGACAGCCGTATCAGCCGTATATCTGTCCGGAAAACCGACGCTACCATACGAGACGCTGTAGAGGACCCCCGGGACGGAGGAGGCTCCAGCTAATGTTTGAACGATTCACCGAACGGGCCCGCAAGGTCGTGGTGCTCGCCCAGGACGAGGCCCGTCACTTCAACCACAACTACATCGGCACCGAGCACCTTTTGCTCGGCCTCCTCAGGGAGGACGAGGGCGTGGCCGCCCGCGCTCTGAGTTCGCTGAACGTCACCCTCGACGACGTGCGCGAGCAGGTCGAGAGCATCGTCGGCTACGGTGAGGAGGGGACTGGCGGCCAGGCGCCGTTCACCCCGCGTTCGAAGAAGGTCTTAGAGCTCGCTTTGAGAGAGGCGTTGCAGCTCGGACACAACTACATTGGCACCGAGCACATCCTTTTGGGTTTGGTGCGGGAGTCCGAGGGCGTGGCCGCGCGCGTGCTGGCGAACCTCGGTGTGGATCCGGATAAGGTTCGACGCGAGGTCGTTCGGATGCTCGGCGGGGGCCGCTCGCAGCGGGGTCGGAGCGGCGAGGCCGGCGGTCGGGGGGGGGGCGAGGCCAAGCGGCCCAAAACCCGCCAGCTCGATCAGTACGGGCGCAACCTCACGTCGTACGCCGAGGAGGGCAAGCTAGATCCCGTGATCGGGCGGAGCACGGAGATAGAGAGGATCATGCAGATCCTCGTTAGGCGCACCAAGAACAACCCCGTGATCATCGGTGAGCCGGGTGTCGGCAAGACGGCCATCGTCGAGGGGTTGGCCCAGGAGATCGCCGAGGCCCGCGTACCGGATATCTTGGGCGACAAGGAGGTCTACACGCTGGACTTAGGCGCCCTGGTCGCGGGATCCAAGTACCGCGGCGAGTTCGAGGAGCGCCTTAAGAAGATCATGAAGGAGATCACCGACCATGGTGACATCATCCTGTTCATCGACGAGATCCACAACCTCGTCGGTGCGGGTGCTGCGGAGGGCGCGATCGACGCCGCCTCCATCCTGAAGCCGGCTTTGGCTCGCGGCGAGCTGCAGGTGATCGGGGCCACCACGATCGACGAGTACCGCAAGTACGTCGAGAAGGACAAGGCGCTCGAGCGCCGCTTCCAGACCATCCAGGTCGGGGAGCCCACGGTCGAAGAGAC
>JALZFK010000127.1 GCA_030861585.1 Actinomycetota bacterium
TAATCCAGCGAGGATACCTTTTCGAAGTCCGGGTGCTTCTTGAGGTAGGTCGTGTTGTCCGGCTGGAAAGTCCAGTCGATGAACGCCGTGAAGCCGCCGGTCTTGGCCTGGAGTTTGCGGATCTGCAAGAGGTGCTCGATCCGCTCCTCGTAGGACTCGTCTATCCCGAACATCATCGTGGCCGTGGACTTCATTCCCAAAGAGTGCCAGGCCTCCATCACCTCGAGCCAGGTGGCGGTGGAGTTCTTGGCCGGGGCGATCCGGCCCCGAGTCTCGTCCGTGAGGATCTCCGCCCCACCGCCGGGAATGCTCATCAGCCCGGCTTTCTTCAGCTCTCTTAACGTGTCTTCCAAAGACAAACGACTCTTGTCGACGAGGTGCCAGATCTCCGCCGGCGAGAGAGCGTGGACCTGGATCTGGGGATACTCTTTACGAATGGTCCGGAAGAGCTCCGTGACGTACTCCATCCCGATGTCCGGATGCAAGCCCCCCTGCATGAGAATGCCGGTCCCGCCCAAGTCCACAGTCTCCTGAATCTTCTGTAAGACCTGCTCGATAGTTAAAACGTACCCGTCGCCGTTCTGAGCCTGTCGCTTCGTACGATAGAAGGCGCAGAAAGAGCAGGCGACCCAGCAGACGTTCGTGTAGTTGATATTCCGATCGACGATGTACGTAACGATATTGTTCGGGTGTAGCCTGCGCCGGATCTCATCCGCCTCCGACGCGAGCTCCAGAAAGTTCCGGTCGAAGAGCCCCGCGAGGTCCCTTTTAGCCTCCCGGTCCTCTAGACCCGTGTCCAGCACACCCTTCTCCAACAACGCGCTCGTCATGCGCTCACCTTCCCGTAAACCTCGGAGGCCAGGAACCCTCCCTCCGCCAAGTACCGTTTCAAACCTTCTTCCTCGCGCGCCCCGACTTGGTAGCCGATACACGAAGCAAAGTACGTCTTTAGATCCCCATCCGCAGCGGGCGCGCCACGGCGCCGTGCCTCCCGAACAACCATGCCCAGGTTTTCCTCCGCCCACATCATTGCCCGCGCCAGCCGGTCGGCCCAGAACCCATGCCACGCCGTGTCGCCTCGTGAGGCCCACACCGCATACACCATCGGCAGTCCTGCATACGAGCTCCAGGCCTTACCAAGGTCGTGGGTCTCCACACCGCCCATGCGACGGACCTGGAGCGCCGTATCCCCGATAAACAGCGCCGCGTCGTGCTGTGCCAGCGTCTCCTCCGGCCGCGTCGAGACCACCTCGTATCGAGGCAAAGCGCCGTAGACGCGCTCCAGCACGATCCTAGCCAAAACCTGGCTCGTCGCCGACTCGCTCGTGAGCCCCACCTTACTCGCCTTCGAAAGCGCTCGTCCCTCGCGCGTAGCTAGTAGCACGCTCATCACCTTACCGTCCGAGGCTATCCCGTAACCGAGTACTCGCCCGAGACGATGGCGGTTGCGCGCCCAACTCGCCGACGAGACGAGCCCGAGATCGACCTCGCCCGAAAGCAGCGCCGCGTTAATCTCCGCCGGCGTCCCGCCTACCAACTCGACACCTTCGAGCCCGCCCGTCGCTTCGAGGCCTAACCTCAAAGGGAGACAGTTCAGGTAATTTATGAGGCCGACCCGGATCATCTAGTACTCGCGCACCACGTTGAACTCGGTGTCGCGCTCCAGGGGCACTCGGCCGGCCTCCCGGACCAATTCCGCAAAGCGCGTCTTGGTCATCGCCCCCTGCACGTGGCTCCCACCGGCGGCGTTGATTATCTCCTCATCCACCACGAGCGTGCCGTCCAAGTCGTCCGCCCCGAACGAGAGCGCAACCTGCGCGACCTCTGGCGTCTCCGTAACCCAATAGGCCATCGTGTGTGGGATGTTGTCTAGAAGTAGCCGGCCGATAGCGATGTGCTTGAGGTCGTCGGATCCGGTCGAACGCGGCAGGTGCTTCAGGCGCGTGTTATCCGGGTGGAAGGCCAGCGGGATGAAGGTCCTGAAGCCCCCGGTCCGGTCTTGGACCTCTCGCAACCTAAGCATGTGATCCACCTTGCTCTCCGGCGTCTCCAAGTGTCCGTAGAGCATCGTGGAGTTGGTCTTCATCCCCATCTCGTGGGCGGTCTCGTGGACCTCCAACCACCGCTCCCCGGTACACTTGGTCCGGCAGATCGTCCGGCGAACTTCCCAGTCGAAGATCTCCGCCCCGCCACCAGGCAGGCTCCCCAGGCCCGCCTCACACATCTCCTCCAGGACTT
>JALZFK010000142.1 GCA_030861585.1 Actinomycetota bacterium
CTTCTGCGATGAGATGAGAGGACAGAATCCGGGGCTGGGCCCAAGGGAAGTTGAGGGAGGTGTGATTGTGGAGATCGCCACCACAGTAGCCCAATCGTACGAGACTGGTGCGTGGGCTGGGCACGACGCCCGCGATCACCAGCATGGAAGCCGACGAAGTCGAGGAGATCGGGAACATCATCGGTTGCGGCGCGGGCTACACCCTCGGAGCGAGCGCGACCGGGAAAACCGGCGTGGGATTGTCGAGGGCGACAGCGTCTTGGTCGTCTTATCCTGCGCCTTATCAAGCTCTACCAACGGGGGGTTCCCCTTCGATTGTTTGGTCGAGTTCTACGACCTGGAAGAGATAAACGAGGCCACCGAGGACCATAATGCGCGCCCCCTATCGACTCGTTCGATAGGGCCGAACAGATCGGTTGTTCGGCACACCACGAAGGACTAATATTGGAGGTTCGAGGGGCAAGGGCGGATCGGACGGGTTAAGGCCGGGAAGGTCATCAGGCGGCCCGAAGATCAGGACGAGTTACGGAGGAGCAACGCGCATGCGCACACAGGTAGGGATCGTTGGGGCCGGACCGGCAGGGCTGGTGCTCTCGCACCTCCTGCACCTGCAAGGGATCGAGTCGGTCGTGCTCGAGAGACGCGACCGCGACTATATCGAGAACCGGATCCGGGCCGGCGTGCTCGAACACAACACGGTCGAGCTGTTGAGCGAGATGGGCGTCGGCGACCGGATGAACGAGGAGGGGATGGTCCACCATGGCATCGAGCTGAGGTTCGGCGGGCAGGGACATCGCATCGATATGAAAGAGCTTACCGGACGCGCGATTACGGTTTACGGCCAGCACGAGGTCGTCAAGGATCTCATCGCCGCCCGGCTCGACGCGGGCGGACAGATCCTCTTCGAGGCCGAAGCTGTCGGGGTCCACGACCTCGAATCGCAAGAGCCAGGCATCCGCTACCGCAAGGACGGCGAGGACCACGAGCTCAGGTGCGATTTCGTCGCCGGGTGTGACGGCTTCTATGGGGTGTGCCGGTCGTCCATCCCGGAGGGCGCGCTCACCGTGTACGAGCGAGAGTACCCGTTCGCTTGGCTCGGGGTCCTCGCCGAGACGCCACCTTCCTCAGAGGAGCTGATCTACACCTACCACGAGCGGGGCTTCGCCCTACACAGCATGCGCTCTCCGGAGCTCACCCGCCTCTACATCCAGTGCGACCCCGACGACGAGATCGAAAACTGGCCGGATGAGAAGATCTGGGAGGAGCTGCACACCCGGCTCGCCACTGACGAGGGCTTCGCGCTCGCCGAGGGGCCGATCCTCGAGGAAGGCAAGGGCATCACGCCGATGCGCAGCTTCGTCACGGAGCCGATGCAGCACGGGCGACTCTTCCTCGCCGGGGACGCGGCGCACATCGTACCGCCGACCGGGGCCAAGGGGATGAACCTCGCAGTGGCCGACGTCCGCGTCCTCGCCGGGGCTCTCCGCGCGTGGTACGAGAAGGGCCAGACCGAACCAATCGACCGGTACTCCGAGATTTGCATGCGCCGGATGTGGCAGGTGCAGCGCTTCTCCTGGTGGATGACGTCCATGTTGCACCGCTTCGGCGACGAGAACGAGTTCCAGCACCGGGTGCAGCTCGCCGAGCTGGACTACGTGACGTCTTCTCGGGCCGCGGCTACGACCCTCGCCGAGAACTACGTGGGTCTGCCCATGGACGAAGTCCCCGGGTCCTTCGCCACGGCTGCCGGAGACCCTCTAGGTCATGCCTCGGCCGGTTAGCCGACCGAGGCGCCCACGAACAGAAGACCGAGGCCGCGAACCCTAGATAAGGAGCGAAAGTGAGCGACATGGGCAACAGCAGCCTACCCGAATCGAAGATCGACCAGGAAGAGCTCGAAGGGTACCGCAGCATCTACAACGAGCTGCTGGGGTTCGTCCCGCCGCGCATCCAGGCGCGCACCGATCTCCTGAGCCGCTTGGACCCGGAGTTCCTCTCTTTACAAGAGGAGATCCGTAAGAAGGGTATGTACCCAGATGTCTTCGACGTGAAGACCGTGCAGTTGATGCTCTTCGGGATGTTGCTGCTCTCTCTGCGCGACGCGGCGCGCATCCACGGTATAGCAGCGCGGCGGGCTGGGGCCAGCTGGGAGGAGATGCAGGCGGTGGTGAACTTGGCGTATCTCTATGGGGGCCTCTCGGCGGCGAACATAGGGGCGCAGTTCCTTCAGCAGATCGCGCAGATGGAGGCTGAGCAAGGAGAAGCCGGGGCGGACGAGAGAGAAGAAGCGTAAGAGGGGAGGCCGGTGGTATGGTAGAGAGAGAAGAGCCCCTCCGGGACGTTGCCCACCTTGGACATACCGAAATCCTCACCCCCAAGCCCGAGGAGAGCCTGCGGTTCTTCAAGGAAGTGCTAGGCATGGAGGAAGCCGCCCGCGAAGGCCGGTCGGTATACTTGAGGGCGTTCGGGGATTTCGACCACAACACCCTAAAGCTCACCGAGGCCGAGAACGCGGGCCTGGGCCACATCGGCTGGCGTGCGGTTAGCCCGCGAGCCCTGGAGCGTCGAGTTGGGGCGCTAGAGAAGGGCGGATACGGCAAGGGGTGGATCGAGGGCGATGTGGGCCACGGGCTCGCCTACCAGTTCCAAGATCCGGACGGCCACCTCATGGAGGTCTACTACGAGGCCGAAAAGTATCGTGCCTCCGAGGGCGAGCGTCCCGCGCTGAAGAACCAGCCCCAAGCGTACCCCGCCCGGGGCGTGGGGGTACGTAGAATCGACCACGTCAATGTACTCTGTCAGGACGTGACGGAGAACAGGAAGTTCATGGGAGAGTACCTGGGGTTCAAAAACCGCGAGAACATCGTCTTGGACGACGGCACCGAGGCAAGCGCCTGGATCAGCGTTACTCCGCTGGTCCACGATATTGCGTATACGATGGATGCCACCGAGGCTACGGGTCGCCTGCACCACATCGCCTACTGGACCGACACCCGGGAAGAAGTGCTGCGCGCCGCCGACATCTTCCTAGAGAACGGGATATATATAGAGACCGGCCCGTCCAAACATGCCATAACCCAGGGCTTCTTCCTCTACGTCTACGAGCCCGGCGGCAACCGCGTCGAGGTCTTCTCCGGAGGGTACCTGATCTTCTCCCCCGACCACGAGCCTGTCACCTGGACCCAGGCCGAGCGCGCGAAGGGTCAGGCTTGGGGCCTCCAGCTGCCGGAGACCTTCCACACGTACGGGACCCCGGTGGTGGACGAAGCTGCCAAGACGAAGGACGTGCCCGTATTCGAGTCTCGGTAGAAAGGGCAACTTTATACGCTTGGTTTGAACTATTTATCGGAGATTTGAGCGGAAGGTACCCACGGCCTAGAGCTCGCAAGGCTTACATCGAGTAAGCCCTGGTATCGAAGATCTGTCTGGGACAGATCGTTGTCAACCTCCCCGCCCACAAATAGGAAACGAGCAAGAGGAGATTTCGTGGTTCAGTCAACGAGTAGCAGTTCCGACGGGTACGATCAAGAGGCTTCTGGCCTATCCACGATCGATAGCGGTGCTGATGGGTCATCCTCGTGTAACGGTTGGGTGGAACGTCTCCATCCATCAGTTCGCTTCGCGGCGAGAGTCGTGCGTCTAAAGAGCACGGCCCTCGACTTACCACGTTCGACATCGCCGAACGCGAAGGTTGACCGGAACGTAATGCTTATGTTACAAACCAAATTCAAGGATGCCTAGAAGGAGGAGCAGGGGCAGTGATAGAGCAGACCGAAGGGGGGACCTACGAGGTCCTTCAAGACGCCAAGCGGACCCTCGAGGAAGAGGGTAAGCTTCTCGCAAAGGTATACAACGCGCCCGAGATCTTCGAGCTAGAGGCGAAGAAGATCTTCTCGAAGACCTGGATCTTCCTGGCCCACGAGACCGAGATTCCCTGGCCCGGCGACTACGTACTGCGCCGGATCATCAACGACAGCTTCATCGTCACCCGCGACGAGGACGGGGATATTCACGTCCTGTTTAA
>JALZFK010000158.1 GCA_030861585.1 Actinomycetota bacterium
GAGGAGGTGGATCTCGAGGAGCTCCTCCACGAACTCAAGCGGGACTTCGCCTATACGGGGCGCGAGATCCGGATCCACACCGAAAAAGATGTCCCCCCGGTGAAGACCGACCCTATACAGCTCCAGCGCATGCTCGCCATCCTCCTCGATAATGCGCTGAAGTACTCCGGCGGAGATTCACCCGTGGACCTAGATCTCCATCGGGAGAATGGTTTCGCCTTGGTGAGCGTCCGCGACCGCGGCTGCGGCATCCCCGAAACCGAGATACCGCACATCTTCGACCGCTTCTACCGCGCCCAAGGCTCCTCTCGCGCCGACGGCACCGGCCTCGGCCTGGCCCTTGCCGGCGAAATCTCCCACCACCTCGGCGGCGATATCTTCGTCGAGAGCGAACCAGATCGCGGTAGTACGTTCTCGGTCGAACTTCCCCTTACCGATCCATAAACAAAATTCAAAGTTTTCTTAGTTTTTATTAAGGTTTACTCTACCGTTCTGAACACTTTGCTTGTAGAATAGTCCTTGGGCGGCGTTCGGTTCGTGGATTCTCCCCCCTCCCCGCGGACCGGATGCTGCCCCTTTGTTAGCCGCCGGTTATCAGCCGTCTCAGCCTTGGTTTGCTGCACCGCCTAATCCGTTCGTTGGGTTTCGCCTTCGCGATCTCTTTCTGATAACCAAAAGCTGATTGCTCAAGCTGATTGCTCAATTTAGGGGGGCATCAACGGCAGCCCGAGCAGGTCGAAGAGCGGTCCGACCAGGGCCAGTATGAAGCTTAGCGGCGATAGTCCAGGTAGGAAGATCGAGAGGAGCACGAGGCCTATCAGGATCATCGGTCCGTATTGGTACATGAAGCTTACGAAGCTGTCCAGTGAGCGTGGCAGGAACGGGTAAAGTATCGCCGCACCGTCGAGTGGTGGTATCGGTATGAGGTTGAGGACGAAGAGTAGCCCGTTCGCGAGTGCCAGGTACCATACCACGGTGAACAGGTACTCGCCTCCGAATGGCGGCAACCAAAAGAGCATCCCACAGAGGACGACCACGAGGAGGTTCGAAACCGGGCCGGCGCCGGCCACCGCCACCGGCCCCCACACGCCGCCTTTGAGCTTCGAGGGCGTAACCGGGGTTGGCTTCCCCCAGCCGATACCCGCCATGAGGATCATCAGAGTCCCCAAAACATCCAGGTGCTCCGTAGGGTTCAGCGTCACCCGCCCCTGGTGGTAGGCCGTGTCGTCGCCCAAGGCGTAGGCCGAGCACGCGTGGGATGCCTCGTGCACCACGATGCCCGCGAGAATGCCTAACAAGAACGCCACTGCTCCCACGGGGTCCTGCTCGAAGAGCTGGAGAAACATCGTCCTTAATATTAACCCATCAGAGCGGGGAGCCTACCAGAGAGTCGGTTAGTCGTCGGTCCTGAAGACCGTAACTGTGACGTGGTTGCCGGCGTCGGCAGTATGATGGGCGAGCTGGGGCCTCAAAACCTTCGCCGAGTCGGCGACGCTCCCGAGCTCGGTAATCCCGGCCGTCACGGGCGACTTGGGGCCCACCTCGCTACCTAATTCCTGCACCAGGGAGACGAGAATCCTGACGTTCCGATCGTCGGCGGGTTTTATCTCCACTATGTTGACGCCTTCCCGCAGCAGGGGGTCCGGGCGTATGGCCGTTACCGTCCCGGTCACTGGTGCGTAGACCGGCGTTCCCGCCTCGGCCCCGACGTCCAGGGCGCCCGTGGGCGGGCCCCTCCGGTCGCCGGAGTCCATAAGATAGTACTGTATCTTCTCTGGCGTAGAATCGGAGGCGAACAGCCTGAGCAAGGGGTTCCCGGAGAGGTTTCTCCCCCGCGGCGACATCTCGATGAGGCTTTCGCCCTCCGGGTGGTAGCCTAGCCCTGTAAGATCCTCGGGCCGGATAGGGCTGGAGATGTAGATCCCGGCGACCTCCGCCAATACCACGTCCGGCCCCGCGTTCTCCGGGTCTATCGGGAGCGCCCGGTCCGTCGCCCCCCCCGGGGTTCGCGCGGACGCCGCGAGGACGAGTGCCAGAATGCTCAACAGGACCACGGAGACGGCGAGAATCCGCCGCCGCCAGTACACGCCGGGCTTCGGTTTGCGTGTTCTCCGGCGCTCGGTGGCGTTGCGCCCGTTGGAAACCGATCTTAGCCGGTTGTTCGGTGGCACTTTCGTCTTGCTCGGACGTCCGGGCCCAAGATATTGGGCTCGTTGTGCGCTGCCCCCTCGCATACTGGGGCAGGATTATACAAAGGGACGTCTTGGGTGTAAATAGGACCTTGTCGGGGCCGAGGGCTGGTATATTTGTCGGGACGTGTAGAAAATACCGCCGCTTGAGGTGCCGGAGAAGGAGTGTCCGCGAAAAAGCTGGTCGTCTCGACCTACCTGCAGTACATACTCATCGCCCTCGGCGCCCTGCTCTTGTTCACGTTTGTCCGGCAGCTGGGCGGCGTCCTTCTGACGTTTTTGCTGGCGGCGGTCTT
>JALZFK010000178.1 GCA_030861585.1 Actinomycetota bacterium
CTACGCCGCCGAGCGGAAATGGTATGGGGACTACTAGTACGGCCATAGGGTCCGTAACCGCCTTGGTAACGGTCTACGGGCTGGCCCTTTGGTCAGGGCTGTACCTGATCGGGCGCGACCCGCGCAGCTCCCGGTTGCTGCTGACGGGGTTGGGGCTCCTGACCTACGCCTTCGCGGTGGCTTGTGATCTACTGGCCGACGCTGCTTCGCCCGGGCTCGCGGTGGCGCTGGCTCGGGTTGGCTGGCCCTTGCTGCTCCTACCGGCCCTTTTCTGGACGGGGGTGCTGATTCGGCTTCTGCCGGAGGAGGTAGCCTTCCGCGAACGCCTCTCTCGCACGTGGAACCGCCTTGCGCTACCGGTGGCGGTTTTGCTCCTGCTGTTGGTGAGCTTCGGCACCGATCTGGCCGTCGGAGGTAGTGGGCGGTTGGCTAGTAGCGTCTCCCAGGCGGTGCTCGGTTGTGCCGTGCTCGCGCCGATGCTTGCTCTCGGCTACCTTGTCTGGCGGTCCCGGCGGCGTGGCCGGGTGCGTGAGGTCACCGGCTTGTTGGTCGTGTTTACCCTCTTCTTTGGCCTGAGCTCGGCCCTGATCTTCTTCCCCCTCGGCTGGTTCCCGCCCTTGTGGGCGATGCTCGCGGTGGGCGTCGACCTCATCCTGTTAGGATTGGCGACTGCGTACTTCGACGCCTTCGATCAGGGCCAGGCGCTCTTGCCCGATATGATCCGGTCGCTAGACGCTGCCGCTATTGCCGCGCTCGTCTTCGGCGGCCAAGTAGGGCTGGTGATGGTCTTCGCAACCGGGGCCACCTTGCCTATGTTGATCTTGCTTTTGGGGACGGTGGCGAGCGCCGTAACAGCGGCCACCCTCGCCGGACCGCTCGGAGCTGCGCTGGATAGGTTGGCCCTTGGGCGACTGCCGCGCGTGCGCCAAGCCCGCTCGGAGCTGCGCGCCACGGCGAGCGCCCTCCCGCGCGCCAACCCGGAACTGGATCTGTCGAAGCTCGACGAGGAAGATTTCGTCCGCCTCACCCGCCGCGCCCTAAGCAGCTTCGGAGATTTGCCGCGGCTGTCGGCCAGCCCCCTCGCTAACCTGCCCATTATCGAACGCCGCCTCGCTGCCCGGAACGCTCCGGACGACCCGCTAGAACGCGCCGCCGAGCTAAAAGCCTTGCTCGCCGAGGGCATCGACCGCCTGAAGCCCCGCACGGACGCCGCCTTCGGAACCTCCGACGAGTGGCGCTACTACAACGCCCTCCACTTCCCATACGTGGTCGGTCTCAAGCCTTACAGCTCTCGCAATAAGATAAAGCCCGCGGACCCGGCGGCACGCGAAGCGCTGGAATGGTTTCGTACCAGAGTACCCGAGCGCACCCTGTATAACTGGCAAAACGCCGCCGCCGGGCTCGTCGCCAGGGATCTGCTCGCTCGCAGCGCTTCCTCCCCGCGATAGTTTCCGCCTTTTTGCCCAAATTGGCAGCGTTTGGCACCGTTTTTCGTGGATACGGCAGTGGACCGGGGCTTACGGTAAGTGCGTCACCGTAAAGACGGCTTTGGCGGAGACCTCATCTCGTATCGCCGCCGGGCCGAAAGAGGAAGGGAGGCGTCCAAAATGGACCGACCATCTGCCGCTTCACCCTTGACCGACCTTGCGCGCGCATTGCTGCTGCTCAACGGCGCAGTCGACGGCCTCAGCGGGGTGTTCATGCTCGCCGCTGCCGGATCGATCGCTTCGTTTCTCGGCGTCGGCAACCCGTTGATCGTGGAGGCCGTCGGAGCCGTTCTCGTGCTCTTTGGCGCGGCGGTTTTCTGGCTCGGCCTCGAATCTACCTCGCGCCCGCTGGTCCTGGTGGTCACGTCGATCAACATCAACTGGGTCCTCGATAGCATCATCGTTCTTCTCGCGGGCGTGCCCGCTCTGAGCGAAGGTGGCCGCTGGGCCGTGGGGATCGTTGCGGTAGCCGTCGCGCTCTTCGCCGCGGCGCAGCTCTACGCCCTCCGGAGGATGGACTGAGCGTACCTGGCGTAGCGCGCAAAAGAGGGTGCGTGAACCGTACAGATTGGAGAAGATGTGCCTGGCGCGGAGGCGGGCGGTGCGCCCGGCAGCGGCCCGCTCACGAGCGCACGCCGGATCCGGTTCCCCTTGCCGGCGTGGTAGGGGCCGATCTCCGCCACGCCGGCAAAGGGAAGGCCGGCTCGCGTGGGTCGTCGAATATTGGGTAGGTAGCAGAAAAGCTCGTTTACACGATTTAAGGCATAAGGTATGATGCGATCGATGGTGGATAGCTACCCTTGGAGTAGTACTACGGGATCGGACTACGGCCGTTATGTGATTGTAGGCACCGTTTTCTTGGTGATCCTATGCGTTTTTGGGGTTGTCGGCTTCTTCGTGGATAACCTGCTTAGGACGCTGCCGCTTTTCCTTCTCGTCGGGCTCGGAGTCGGGTTCGGCGGTGGTCTATACTACCTATATCGGGCGATCGACGAATTGGGCCGCTGATGAGCGCCCACTGGCGGCTGGCCTTCCGATACGCGGCTTGGGTGTCCCTGGGGGCGGCTTTGGCGGGAGTGGCGATCTGGTTGCTCTACGGCGAGGGTTACGCCGGGAGCTTTCTTTACGGCGTCGGGGTAGGCATAGCGAGCTTCGTCTCAACGGCGTTCAGCGTCTCGATGCTGACGGGGCGCTCTAAGGCGGCTGATATGGTGATCTGCGCGGCTTCTTTCGTGGCGCGATACGGGTTTGTGGCGGTCGCATTGGGGGTACCAGCGTATTTGGGCCTCTGGGCGGTAGCCCCTATGTTGATCGGCTGCGCCGGGGTTTACCTGGCGGAGAACGCGATGCTCCTGCCGGGGATGGTGAGGGTGGAGCCGAGCGTGGGGCGTGCGGTGCGCGAAAGAGTAGAACGGAGGGTAAGGGCTTGATGGGTATGCTAGTGCTGGCGCAGGGATTGAGCCGGGAAGAGTTGCAGAAGGAGATCCTGCACACCTGGGCGGAGGCCAAAACCAGCTGGGTCATACCCATACAGCTAGGTCCTATCGACCTCTCGATAAACAAGATCATCTGGTTCTTGTGGATCGGGGCCGCGGTTACGTTCCTGATCCTGTTTATAGGGAGTAGGCTGCTCAAGGAGCGGCCCGGCGCGTACCAGGTGATCGTGGAGGAGATCTACGGCTTCGGGCGTAAATTTCTCGGCGGGCAGACGAGCGAGGAGGGGATGAAGTGGATGCCCTATACGCTCTCCCTCTTCGTCTTTTTGCTGACGCTCAACTTCATCGGTCTTTTCCCGGGCAGCTATCCGGTGACGAGCAACATCGCGTTTACCGTGGTCCTGGCGGTCCTGACGCTCATCCTCTACCACTACGTGGGCATCAGGCGCAACGGCGTGAGAACGTACTTCGGGAGCTTCATTCCCCCCAACATGCCGGCCAAGTTCATCATGGCCCCGTTCATGGGTTTCATCGAGGGTATCCAGCAGTTCGTCACCCAGCCGCTCACGCTGGCCGTGCGGCTCTACGCCAACATCCTGGCGGGGCACCTGATCATATTCGTGTTCTTGGGCCTCATCTTGTACTTAAGTCCCTTCGTGGCAATTGTTTCGGTCCCCTTCGCGTTGGTGTTCTACGCGTTCGAGATCTTTGTCGCGATTATTCAGGCTTACATATTCGCCATACTCACGCAGATCTATATAGAGTTGGCGATGAACGCAGGGGAGGAGCACTGAGGGGCGTGAGCGGAGCCAAGGGGAAGGAGGGTAGATAGGAGGGGATGCGCTGTAGAGGGCTGTCGGCTGAGCAAGAGAGAAGAGAGTAGAAAGGGGCAAAGCATATGGCGCTTTTGGATGCTATAGGGATGTTTATACTGTTTCAGCAGGAGCTTAAGTTTGTTGGGGTGGGTGTCGCGGCCGGCGCGGGGACCATCGGCGCGGGCGCGGGCATGGGGTACCTGATCGGCCAGACCATCGCCAGCATCCACCGCCAGCCGGAGGCGTTCGAGCAGACGAGGACGCTGATGTTCCTTGGCATCGGGCTGGTCGAGGCGTTCGCCCTCTACTCCCTGGTGTTCGCACTTTTAATCGCCTTCGTTCTTTAGGCAGAGGCAAAGAGGACAAGAGGAGGGCATATGGGCAGTGGCATCGTCGACATAGCAAATACTAGCCTGATCTTCTGGGAGATCGTAACCTTCGCGATCCTGCTCGCTCTGCTTTACTGGTTCGTCTATCCGCCGATCCGGAACACGATCCAGCAGCGCCAGCAGTCCATCGAGCAGGCCATAGACGAGGCGGAGAAGACCAGGAAAGAGGCCCGCGAGCTTCTGGAAGATTACCGCCAGCAGATCCGGGAGGCCCGTGAGGAGGCGCGCCAGATCCGCGAGGAGGCCCGCGAGGAGGGCGAAGCCCAGCGCGATCGGACCAAGCGTGAGGCCCGTCAAGAGAGCGACCGGATCATTAAAAGGGCCCGCGAGGAAATACAGCGCGAGCAGGAGTCGGCTTTGCGCGAGCTACGCGAAGAGGTTGCAAGCATGGTCATTCAAGCCTCCGAGCAGGTCATAGGCCGCGAGGTGGACCACGACGATCACGAGCGCTTGATCTCCGAAGCCCTCGACGAACTTGAAGCCGAGGTCGCCGGGACGGGTGCCGGAAGCTCCGAGGGCGGGTAGCCTTTGAGCGCGGTATCTACTTACGCCCAGGCGCTTTTCGAAGCCGCCCGCGAGCACGAAGAACTCGAGGAGACCTTGGAGAACCTCAACGAATTCGTGGGCGCTCTCCACGAGAGCGAGGAGCTCAGCGAGTTCTTCTACGGAGTCCACATCCCCGAGACGCAGAAGCGGCGGGCCATAGACGCCCTAACAGAGGGGATGACCACCTCGACGAGAAACTTCCTCAAGGTCCTCATAGACAATGGCCGTGCGGAGATCCTGGAAGATGTCGTGCCGCGCTACGAGGACCTCGTCGAGGATTACCAGGGGAAGGTGGAGGTCGAGCTTACGACCGCGGTAGAGCTCTCCGACGAGATGCTCTACCGGGTAAGGTCCCGGCTTGGTGAGATTCTCGAGGACCGCGAGATCTTGTTGGAGACTCACGTTAATCCAAACCTGTTGGGTGGCGCGATCGTTAGGGTTGGGGAAAGGCAGGTAGACGCTAGCATCCGGGCCCAGCTGTTGGGCCTTCGGGAAGAGATGCTTCAGAGAGGAGCTGTTTAGTGGGTAGGTTGAGGCCGGAGGAGATCTCCTCCATTCTAAAGGGCGCCATCACGGACTACGAGAACCGGGCCCGGACCGAGGAGGTCGGCCAGGTTTTGCAGGTTGGGGATGGGATCGCGCAGGTGCATGGCCTGGCGAACGCGATGTACCAGGAGATGCTCGAGTTCGAGGACGACCGCGGCGAGACGATCATGGGTCTCGCTATGAGCCTCGAAGAAGACAACGTCGGCGTCATCATTATGGGCAACGACAGGTGGATACGAGAGGGGAGCACCGTCCGGCGCACGGAGCGCGTCATGCGCGTCCCGGTCGGTAATAACGTGCTAGGCCGGGTCATAAACCCGGTCGGGGATCCGATGGACGACAAGGGTCCGATCGAGGCCGAGGAGACCCGTGCCGTCGAAGCGATAGCGCCGGGGGTCATGCGCCGCCAAGACGTCGATACGCCCTTGCACACTGGCATCAAGGCCATAGACTCGATGGTCCCGATCGGGCGTGGCCAGCGGGAGCTGATCCTGGGCGACCGCAAGCTCGGCAAGACTTCCCTCGGTGTGGATACCATCATCAACCAGCGCGACGAGGATGTGAAGTGCATCTACGTCGCCATCGCTCAGAAAGACTCTACTGTGGCGGCGGTGGTGAACACGCTGGAGGAGCACGGGGCAATGGACTACACGGTGGTCGTCAACGCTCCCGCCCACGAGGAGGCTACGTTCCACTACCTCGCGCCCTACGCGGGGACCGCCATCGGCGAATACTTCATGGACCAGGGCGAGGATGCGCTCATAATCTACGACGATCTCTCCAAGCACGCCAATGCCTACCGGCAGTTGATGCTTCTATTGCGGCGCCCCCCTGGACGCGAGGCGTTTCCGGGGGACATCTTCTACCTGCACTCGCGCCTCCTGGAGCGGGCAGCCCGGATGGCGGACGAGTACGGGGGCGGATCGCTTACGGCGATACCTATCGGCGAGACCAAGGGCGGGGACATCTCGGCTTACATCCCGACGAACCTCATCTCCATCACAGACGGTCAGATCTTCCTCGACAGCGACATGTTCAACTCGGGCCAGCGACCACCCATCGACGTCGGCAACTCAGTGTCACGGGTGGGCGGCGACGCCCAGATCGAGGCTATGGAGGACGTTACCGGCACGCTCAGGCTGGACCTGGCCCAGTACTTCGAGCTCCAGAGCTTCGCCCAGTTCGGGAGCGATCTGGACGAGGCTACCCAAGAGACCCTGGCCCGCGGCGAACGGACCATGAACATGCTGCAGCAGGGGGAGCACCAGCCAGTACCAGTCGAGGAGCAGGTAGCCGTGATCTACGCGGTTACCAGCGGCCTCGTAGACGAGATCGAACCGGACAACATTCCCGATTGGGAGGGGCAGTTTCGGGAGCACCTCAAGAACAGCCACGAGGAGCTGCTCAACAACATCCGCGATACGCAGGAGCTCTCCGACGAGGACGAAGAGAAGCTCAGCGAGGCCATCCAGAACTTCAACGAGAACTACGAGCCCGAGGGCACCAGCACGGTCCAGGTTGGGGGCGAGGAAGAGGACGAAGAGGAAGAAGAGGAGGGCTAGCATTGTCCCTCCAAGACATGCAGAAACAGATCGAGTCCATAAACAATACCGCCAAGATGACGGGGGCGATGCAGACCATCTCCGCCGTCAAGCTCAGTAGGGCTCGGGAGCGTCTCGAT
>JALZFK010000121.1 GCA_030861585.1 Actinomycetota bacterium
GTGCCGGTGCGCAGGTTCGTGTCCAGCGGGTAAGGGTCGACGACCTTGCCAGGGTTCATCTTTCCTTCCGGGTCCCAGATCGCTTTGAACTCGCGGAAGGCCTCAACGAGTTCCTCGCCGAACATTATGGGCAAGAGCTCTGCCCGCTGGCCCTCACCATACTCACCAGCGATCGAACCACCGTAGCCGACCACCAGCGCCGCTGCCTCATACAAAAACGAGCGGAAGGATTTGAGGCCCTTGGCCGTCTTTAGGTCGAAGGTGATGCGAGTGTGGACACAGCCCTGGCCGAAGTGCCCGTAGTAGACGCAGTAATAGCCGTACTTGTTCAGCAGCTTCTCGAAGTCGCGCAGATAGTCCCCGAGCACCTCCGGGGGTACCGCCGCGTCCTCCCAGGTGCCCTCGGTCTCCATCACGCCGGGCACGTTGGAGTAGTCCACCCCGGCCGTGCGGACGGCCCAGACCGATAGCTCCTCCTCGGGATCGCAGAGCTGCACACTCACAAGTTTCCCATCCGACTCGAGTGCCTCCTTTGCCGCGCGGGCGTGGTCTAAGGCTTCTTCCTCCGAATCACCGCCGAACTCCACGAGGAGCCAGGCGTTGCCTTCGGGCAGCGCCTCCCGATCGACGGCGAGGCTCCCCGTCTCCTCCATGTTATCGGTGAGCGTGCGATCGAAGCCCTCCAAGGCGATGGGGCCGTGCGTCATGATGTCTTTGACGTGGTCGCCGGCGTCGAAGCGGTCCTTGTAGCCCAAGGCCAGAGTCCTGCGGTGCTGGGGGCTGTCGATGAGGCGCGTGGTGGCCTCGAGGACGGTGACGCAGGTGCTCTCCGTGCCGACCAGGGCACGCGCGACGTTGAAGCCCTTCTCCGGCAAAAGCTGGTCCAAGTTGTAGCCGGAGCAGCGGCGCGGAATCTGCGGGTAGCGCTCCCGGATCAAGTCGGCATACTTGTCCCTGAGATCCCTTAGCTTCCGGTAGATCTCGCCACGCCGGCCGCCCTCTTCGATGATTTGTTCGAGTTCCTCCTCGCCCGTCGGGCCGACCCGCATTCGGGTGCCGTCGTAGAGCAGTATCTCGAGCTCCTCGATATTGTCTACGGTCTGGCCAGCCATCACCGAGTAGTTGCCGCAGGAGTTGTTGCCGATCATGCCCCCCAAGGTGCAGAAGGCGTGGGTGGCGGGGTCGGGCCCGAAGGTAAGGTCGTACTCCTCGGCGGCGTCGCGCAGCTGATCGCAGATGACGCCGGGCTGCACCCGTGCGATCTTTTGTTCGGGATCTAGCTCGACTGTCTCGCGCATATACTTGGAGAAGTCAATCACGACGGCGACGTTGCAGCACTGACCGTTAGGGCTGGTACCGCAGCCGCGAGAGAGGATCGGCGCCCCGTGCTTGTGGCAGGCGGCGACGGTCTTCACTACGTCTTCGGTGTCCTTTGGGATGACTACCCCGATCGGGACCTGCCGGTAGATCGAGTAGTCCGTCGCGTAAAGGGCCCGGCTGCCACGGTCGAAGCGTACCTCGCCGCGGATATCCCCGCGGAGTCTGTCTTCCAACGCCGAAGCACCAAGATTCCGGGGGCCGGCCTTCCCATTGGGAGAATCTCCCTCGTTTCTGATCGCGCTTCTCACAAACTCCTCCTCATCGTTCGGCGCCGTCTCCAATGGTTTCCCAAACGACGCGGTATTCGGTATCGGAGCCCCGGCCTCGGGCACGAACTATATGCGGCATGTGGAACATGCGTGGGATGCGGATTAACAGTGGCCCGGTTGCTACGAGCTCCTCCTTCCTGGGATCCCCTGCGATCTGCTCTGAGCAGACGGCAGGTGCAGTTTAAAGCGGTTGGTATCCCCGCGCAAAAGGCTTGAGAAAAGGCGCGAGCGAGAAGGATGCGATGACGCTGTAGGGATATTATTGGTTAGAGCGCCCGATTACAGGGAATGTTTATATACCTGATGTGGGGAATCCCCGCGAACAGCAGAGGTTACGCTACTCGCGTGTCGGCGCGCACGAGTGCCGTCTCGCCGTAGCCGGTTCTCTCTGAAAGGAGCAAGACGTGGCCCAAACCACCTCCGACCTCATAGTCGAGCGCCTCCTCGAGTGGGGTGTAGACACCTATTTCGGCCTCCCGGGCGACGGCATCAACGGTTTCTTCGAGGCGCTTCGGCAGCACCAGGACAGCGTGTGTGTCATCCACGTACGTCACGAAGAGGCCGGCGCTCTGGCGGCGGTCGGATACGTTAAGTTCACAGGTAAGCCGGCGGTGTGCGTGAGCACGTCTGGCCCCGGGGCGGCTCACCTGCTCAACGGGCTCTACGACGCGAAGCTCGACGAGGCACCGGTCATCGCGATCACCGGTATGCAGTACCACGACGTGATCGGCACCCGCTTTTTGCAGGACATCAACCAAGATTACGTCTTCAACGACGCCTGCTGGTTCAATCAGCGCGTGATGGGGCCGGCGCATGCTGTTAACGTGACGGACCTCGCGGTTCGCACCGCGCTGGCGCGTCGCGGGCCGGCGCTCATCGAAGTCGTAATCGATCCCGACGAGCCACCCTTCGGCGAGACGCTCAAGCCGATTCAGGCGCAGAACATCGCCCAGGCCTTCGAGCGGGGGGAGGAGAACCGCGAGCGGATGGCGAACAACCTCCTGGAGGAGGACAGGGTCACCCTCTCTCCCGCGGTCCAATACGCGAAGGACGAGCTCTCGGAGACGTCGAGCCGGGGCGGCTAGCGTCAGGGCCGACGAAGCGCAGGCGGCACTCGTTGAGCGGGGAGGAGACAAAGTCCCTCTGTTAGGGACTTCGATCCTTAGGAAGGGGGCTGATGGGCGAGCAAGAAGAGAAGACTTCGGAATCGCATCCTATCCGAGTAGACTTTTTACCTTCGGAGGAGCTCAAGCTGCCAGGCCGCCTCGGGCTAACCTTCGCCCCGGGCAAAAGAACTAGCGAGACGGGCGGCCGGTGGGCGCGGGATCTGGAGACCGACCTTGAGAGGCTCAGGGAGGAGTACCAGATGGAGGTACTCGTCTCCCTGATGGAGCACGCCGAGTACTCCGAGCTCGAGATTCCTAACCTCTTTCAAAAGGCCGAGGAAAGAGGCATAGAGATACTCCACCTGCCCATCCCCGACTACGGCGTCCCGACGGAACCCGAAGCGGACGAGTACGAGCCCTTGGTCGAGAACGTCGTCGAGCGCCTTGAAAAAGGCGAGACTGTGGTAGTCCACTGCCGCGGTGGCTTAGGGCGTAGTGGCATGTTCGCGGCCTCGGTCCTGGTGGCTTTGGGTCGGCCCGCTAGGAAGGCCATCGAGGCCGTGCGCGAGGCCCGCGAAGGGGCGATCGAGACCCCCGACCAAGAAGATCGCGTCCGCTGGTTCGAAATGGAGCTAGGAGCCAGAGGCGACTCACGCGAGGGGAAAGGGGAGTAGTAATCCAGGTGAGAGAAAGGTGGATTGTTCGGTATGGCAGACCCTAAACAACAGCACGGACCCTGGATAGACAAGCTTCGGGAGCGCTTGGGAGATATAGCCACCTTCGCGCCCCGCGATCTCGAGCTCCACGGAAGGGACGAGGGCTATCATCGCGAGTACGAGCCCGGCTGTGTAATCTACGCGCGTAGTAAACAAGATATCCTCGACACCCTCGAGATCGCACGCGAGCACCACGTGCCGGTGACTCCCTTCGGCGCGGGCAGTTCCCTGGAAGGAGCCGTCCTCCCCGTCGAGGGTGGTATCTCGCTTGACCTGAGCGGGATGGATAAGATCTTGTCCGTCGAGCCGGAGAACTTGTGCGTCACCGCCGAGCCCGGCGTAACACTGGAGGACTTAAACGACGAGCTACGACCACACGGGTTGTTCTTCTCCATCGACCTCGGGGCGAACGCTTCTCTGGGCGGGATGGCCGGCACCAACGCGAGCGGCTCGAATGCCCTGCGCTACGGCGACATGCATGAGCAGGTCTTGGGGATGGAGGTTATCCTGTCGGACGGCCGAACCATACGGGTGGGCAGCAAGGCGCGCAAGAACTCGAGCGGCTACGACCTGAAGAATCTTTTGATCGGCTCGGAAGGGACGCTGGGGATCGTTACAGAGCTGACCGTGAAGGCGCGCCCACTCCCCGCGCACGAAGAGAGCCTCCGGGCCACGTTCGAGGACATAGGTCCCGCCGTGGAGGCAGCAGTGGAACTCGGCCGCTCAGGGCTGGGCCTAGCACGGGTGGAGCTGGTGGACGAGATCATGATCGAGGCGGTCAACGCTTACCAGTCCGCCGACCACGCCGAGAGACCGACTTTGTGGGTGGCGTTTCACGGCAGCGAGACCGCGGTCGCCGAAGACGTAAAGGCAGCCGAGGAGATGTGCCGGGAGCTCGGGGCCTTGGACGTCACCGCGGCGCGCACCGAAGAAGAGCAGCAGCAACTGTGGGAGGCACGCAACCAATCCTGGTACGCTGCTCGCGATTGGTACACGGAGGACCAGATGGTCAGCACGGACGTCTGCGTACCTGTCGGTCACCTCCCCAAAGCCATCACCCACACCAAACAACTCATGGAGGAGTACTCGCTCTTCGCACCAGTCCTCGGTCACATGGGTGACGGCAACTATCACGTCTTCTTCCACGTGCCTCCCAACGACGAAGATGCCTGGCAACGATTCGACAAGGTGCTCGAAGGCATGATCGCAAAAGCCTACGAGCTGGGCGGCACGTGCACCGGTGAGCACGGGGTGGGCCTCAGAAAGATGAAGTACCAGGAGACCGAGCACGGAGAAGCGCTCTCTCTGATGCGGGAGGTCAAGGAGGTGTTCGATCCGCTGGGTTTGCTGAACCCGGGTAAGGTCATCCCGAAGCAGGAGCGGGTTCGAACGGACTGAAAAAGCCGGTTTCGGATGCGAGATATCCGTTTATTGGGGCCTTCTACCTCTGTGCCGGACGCTCGTGTGCCCGTCCCCCGTCGTTTCGATTACTCCTGCCTACCTTGAGAGTCTCCCCTTTGGGAGTCTTCCTCCTTTTGCCGACGCTTGTCGGCGCGAGCTGCAGCGTCTCGCAAAGCAAAGGCGACGAAGATAAAGAGCGCCAGAGCCGAGATGGCCATGAGGACACCCCCGGTCCACAGGTCGTTCCTGGTAGCCGTTATCCAGTCCTCGCCCACCTCCTGGTACTCCACGATAAACGGCGCCAGAAAGAGCCACACCCCTCCTATGAACGATAGCACGGTCGTTGCTAAGCCTACACGTGCCTGCGGAGTCATTGTTGCGCGCTCCTCTCCGGATCAACGAGCCGCCACTTTGGAGTGGCGATGCTCTGAGGGGTTTCGCCGTTCTCCTCTCGCCGCCGCTGGTCCTCTTGCATGTCCTTGAG
>JALZFK010000206.1 GCA_030861585.1 Actinomycetota bacterium
GTGGGCACCGCCAGCCAACTGGCCGAGGCCAGGAAAGTGCTAGGTGACGCTCGGCGGCGGTTATACTTGATCCTCGCTGAAGACGGTACTGGCGAGGAGGAGTAGGACGCAAAGATTTACTCGCCCCCTACGTACATGACGGGCGGCCCATACAGCCTCCAGAAGTAGTACGCCGCTACTCCAAAGCCGATCCCGATGACGGTCCAGCGTACCACGGCGCGGTTCGCTCGATGCGACGCCAGGCCCCCGAGGTAGCCGCCCACGAGACCGCCGAGAGCCATCGGTAGACCGTATCGCCAGTCCACCAGGCCCTCGAAGACGAGCACCACTACCGCCACACCTCGCAGACAACCCGCTAAGAGGTTCTTAAGGGCAACCATGCGATGGATATTGCCTACCACCCTCAGCAGGTCCAATGTGCTGATTATCAGGATGCCGATGCCGGCCCCGAAGTAGCCGCCGTAGAGTGCCACCAGAAATAACGAGAGTGCGGCGACGGCCCACAGCGCCGGTGAGAAGTGGAGCGGGTGGCGGTCTTCGCCGTTTGCGCTCTGAGGAACTAAGAGAGGGCGTACTAAGATTAGCAGGGTGGCTACCAGCACCAGCCACGGTACCAAGACGACGAAGTTGCGGTCACCGGACCAACTCAGTAACAACGCTCCGATTAAGCCGCCGAGCACGCTAGGGACGAGGAGCAACCATATCAAGCGTTTAGGTACTTCGGCCAATTCGCTGCGGGTACGCCACACGGCGGCCGGGTAGGCGCACAGTAGGGCGACCGCGCTGGTGGCGTCGGCGGTCGCCAGCGGTACGACTAGCGCCAGCAAGGGAAACGTTATGAGCCCACCACCACCGGCCAGTGCATTGATCGCTCCTGCTACGATCGTGGCTATAAAGAACAAGAAATAAATGGTCACAGCCGGCCTCCCGAGCAAGCGCTCATGACTCTGCCGAAAAACGCCGAACGTCTATAGCCTCTATCACGGACAGTTACTTAGTCGCTGGCTTCTGAGCGATTCTAACCTGCCTCTACCCTCTCGAAGCCTACCTCCGGTACCCCGCCGCCCAGCAGGGCAAGGAACTTGAAGCGACTCGTAGTAACTCTACTACTCGGCAACCATATCCTTTATGTCGACAAGATTCGAGTCGACAAGATTCGAGTAATCTTCGGCGAGACGCGCCACGAGCGTAGGGAAGAGGTCGATGCCGGTTAACAGCGGAAAACTATAGACGAGCGCTGATACTCGACCGACTCGGCGACCGTCTTGAAGTGCTTGAAGAGTGCCTCTTCGGCGACGTTCCAGTAGAAAGGCGAAACGACGAGCACGCCGTTCGCACCGACGTTCTCGGCATGACGCGCGAGATGCACGGCCTCCCGCGTGCCGCTCGAGCCTACCCCGAGGAGGAGGGGAACGTGTCCTCACGCTGCCGGTCAGCTCCTCGGCGAATAGAGAACGGCATCACCCACCTTATGCTCGGCTTTACCGGCCCAAACTACGACCTAGCCCCGCTCAAAGAGCTCATCGCCTGGCGCGACTCGCGTAACGGAGGCTGAGGCAAGGCCTCCGTCGAGGTCCGCGCTACTCTCTGTGCAAGACCTCGAAGGCGCGTTCGATCTGGGCGTCCTTCGCGAACAGCGTCTCCTTGGGGAGACCCCTGACCTCGTCCGGGCCGCGCGGCTTTTGGCCCCTATCCAGCCCCGCCTTGATGTCCGGCTCGATGCCGGACCCCCGGATGGAATCCCCGTTCGGGGTTAGCCACTCGGCGACGGCCAGCAGGATGGCCGAGCCGTCGCTCAAAGGGTGCTCCTCGAGCACGGTCCCGGTCCCGGAGGTCTTCCCGCCGACGAGCTTGGCCCGGTCGTTGTCCTTCAAAGCTCCTGCTACGACCTCGGCGCTGGAGGTAGATCCCACGTTCACCAGGACCACCAGGGGGACGTCTAAGGGCTCGGCATTATCGGGGACGATCCCTTTTTCTTCGTTGCCATCGGCATCTCTTTGGATGTATGTCTTGCTGCCCGCCGGGAGGAAACGCGCGGTTACCTTCTCGGCCTGTTCTCTCCATCCCCCCGGGTTGTCCCTGAGATCGAGCACGAAACGCTTTGCCCCTGCCTCCTGGGCCTCGCCGATCGCCTCGTCGAGCTCGGCGGCGCTGTTGTCGGAAAACGAGGCCAGCTTGAGGTGGGCTACATCAGTGCCGGGGATGAGGTTCCACGAAGCTGCCGGCACATCGATTTCGGCCCGCTCGACGGAGAACTCGCGTTCCTCTTCGTCCCGGAGCACGCTCAGCCCTACCCGTTTCCCTTGGGGCCCCTCAAGCTTCTCGTTGACCTCCACGATATCTTTCCCCTGCACGCTCGCGCCATCCACCGCGGTTACGACGTCCCCTGACTCGATCCCGGCTTCCTCGGCGGGCGAGCCCTCGATGGGGGTCAGGACGACGACCTCGTCACCCTTATCCTTCAGCCGGACCCCGATGCCCACGTAGGTGCTGGAGTACCCCTCTACGTTCTTGCCAACCTCGTCGGGGGGTTCGAAGCGTGTGTGCCACTTGTCACCCAGGGAGTCGACCATCCCCCTTATGGCGCCGCGGGCCTGCTCTTCGGGGTCGAGGGCTTGACGGTAAAGGTAAGCCTTCCCGACCACGTCCAGGGCCTCGGCGTACAGGGCCACGCTCTCCTGATGTTCGGCGGACATTCCTGCCGCCGGGTTCTGGGAGCGCCCGTGCAATTCCGCGGCGAGAACGAGCACGAGCACCACGAGAAAAAGGGCCGTCCGACGCACCAGCGGGTGGCGTTGCCCCCCCTTTGTTGCAACGTCCTTCCACACGCTCGTGATTCTACTATCTACGGGCTTCCACCCTAGACGGGTGCATATGCCAGCTCAGAAAGCCCAGCCTGGGCCGAACTGCTTGTGTCGCCACCCTCCAGCTCTTACATCGTGCCCGAGACTTGGAGGATCAGGCCTGCGAACGTGGCTCGCCTCGGCCCGCTCGATAAGACCTCAGTGCGTATAGGGTTTCGAGAGACACCGAGCGGAAGACTTCGTGCCTCTGGACGCCGACGGTCTCGAGCGTCTCGGGGTCGAACTCGACAGGTGAGGGCAACGAAGTGGCTGGCGAGCTTGTGGACGTTGAGGCTCGCGTTGTGGCGAAGCTTTGCTCAGGGAGAAGGCCCTCGTTAGACGCTTGACGATGGAGCGACATGGGCCGGTGCGAGTTCGGCGTAGCCTACAGCCTCCCTTTTCTTCGAGGTGGCGGTACTGGGGGCTCCGGAGGTCCCTGTTGGCGTAGGAGACCTTGCCCTTGTAGAAGCCGAACCTGTATGGCATAGGTACCTGTCTAACTAGTGGCGCAGCTTGTCCCTGCCTCTCAGGTTCCCAGGCTGTTACGAAACAAAGGGCCGCGAACCCCGGGGGCACCGGGCCCTCGACAGGTAACTTATCGAGCTTGGATTCCCTCCAGCGGTGAGAGCCCGCGCGGTAGTCGGGACTCACCACGCGGCCTCGTCTATGCCGGGTTAGGCGTTAGGAGGTTCCGGCTGGTCGTAGGTAAAGCGCAAGAGACCGACGATGCCCTCGAACTCCTCGCGTAAGACGTCTGCTACCTCGTTTCGGTTGCGCCCCGGGCTCATGTCCTCGTTGGGGGTTTCGGCGACCTCGTTTTCGCCACGAACGAAGTCTATGCGGGCGTTCCGGGCAGTAGCCAGGTCTATGACGACCTCCATGAGGGGGCGCACCCTGGTCTGCCTGCCGCAGTAGGGGCACTCCTCCCGCCCTATGTCCGTGATAGCCAGATCGTCGTGGTCGCACCAACGGATCTCGGCGCTCAGGCCCCAGAGGGCGACGAGGTGGTAGACCCGGCCCTCTTGGAGGGCCTCGACGGTGTCTTTTATGCCGTGCACCCCGTTCTCGCGTGCCTCTTCGATGAGGCCGGCCTTGCGCTCGTTCTCGGTTCGCTCGTGGACGGCTTCGAAACGTTCGAAGAACCCCCTCTCCGGCGCTTCCGAGGGGATGCTCTCCTCGGCGACGACCCTTTCTTTTATGTCCTCAGGGAGCCTGCTCCGAAAATCGGCGGTCCGCTCCTTGGGCCCAGCGAGGATGAGATGCCTGACACCGTCCTGGAAGGCCACATCCCGGGTCAGCTTACCGAGCTCGTTGTACCACTTATGCACGTTCGCCTCGGTCCTGCGGCTGACGTGGTCCAGATCCAACCCGCCCCGAGGGTATGGGCTGGAGGGCCTGATATCGATCTCCCGAAAGAAGCCGCTCGATCCCCCGTGGCTGCCTTTCCCCGGCTCCTCCATCGGGGCGGAGACGAAGAATCGGAACCGCTCGGCGTCGAAGAGCGCCACCCCGTACGGCTCGTGCTCGTCGAGCGCTAGGACCAACGGCGCCAGGTACGGTTCTCCGAAACGGTACGCCTCCGGGAGGTCCACTTGTAAATCGTACCGCTCGAAGAGTCCGTCTTCGGCGGCGAAAAAGACCAGGGTGCGGGCGCGTGGCCGGTATAACTCCTCAACCTCCTCCTGGACGCGCCTACCTATCTCTTCCGGTACCTCCAATTCCCCCAGGGCATCCTTCAGGCGCGTCTTGTACGCTTGCCTCTGGTTCTCCGGGTACCGGGCGTTCACGCTCAGGTACACCGAGAGCACCGGCCCCGGATGCCCTTCCAAGCGCTCCTTAATCCTCCGAACGTCTTCAGC
>JALZFK010000222.1 GCA_030861585.1 Actinomycetota bacterium
CTACTTGCCGGTCTATGCCGTGTGGGCGGCGATCGTCGTGATCGTCTTTCCGCCGGTGTTCGGATACATCTGACGGGGTACCGACATACCCGTTCTCCGCACCGGCCTGCGCGGCTGTGGCGCTGGCCGCGACGGTGACGGAGACATGTTCGTGCACGGTCCCCAAGTAGTTCATCAGCCCTGGGCACCGCGGACCACGATAGGCAGCTATGGCGCGGAAGCAAACTCCCCCTAGAGCGGGCGGAGAGGGAGTTGGCTCAGGTACGTTATGACCTCTCTTCGCCTACCATAACCGCCATCACCTCGTCGGAGATGTCGAAGTTAGCGTAGACCTCCTGGACGTCGTCGTTCTCTTCAAGGGCGTCTATAAGCCTTAACGTCTGCCTGGCGGTCGAGGCATCCAAGTCCACGCTGTTCTGGGGCTGCATTGTGATCTCCGCGTTCTCGAACGCTATTCCGGCGTCCTTTAAGCTCTCGCGCACCGTAGCGAAGTC
This sequence comes from Actinomycetota bacterium, assembly GCA_030861585.1. GTDB lineage: Bacteria > Actinomycetota > Rubrobacteria > Rubrobacterales > Rubrobacteraceae > Rubrobacter_F. The sequence goes on from JALZFK010000222.1 coordinate 495, forward strand.
TTCGGGCTCCGTTACTACCCGGTAGTCGCTCTCCATCGGCTCGACGTCTTCGGCCCCGGCTTCTAAAGCCAGCTCTAGGAGCTCGTCCTCGTCTACTTCGGTCTTGGGGACCAGGATCACACCCTTCCTCTCGAAGAGGTAGGCGACCGACCCGCTCGTCCCGAGCTTCCCGCCGTTCTTGGAGAAGATGTACCTGACGTCCGAAGCCGTGCGGTTGCGATTGTCCGTCAAGACCTCGACCAAGACCGCCACGCCGCCCGGCGCGTAGCCCTCGTAGGTAATCCGCTCTATAGCTTGGGCATCGGCCCCGGCTCCGGTACCCTTATCTATAGCCCGTTGGATATTATCGTGGGGCATGTTGGCTTCCTTGGCCTTCTGTACCGCGAGGCCCAAAGCCGGGTTCATCTCCGGGTCGCCCCCGCCCTCACGCGCCGCGACCGTTATAGCCCTGGAGAGCTTCCCGAAGATCGCCCCGCGCTTCTGGTCCGCCGCGCCCTTTTTTCGCTTGATCGTAGACCACTTAGAATGTCCGCTCATAGTTCGCATACCTCCCGTAGAAAATACTCATGAAACCTAACATCGTCCGTCAGCTCGGGGTGGAAGGCCGTGACCAGGATGTTCTCGCCCTTGGCCGCGACGATCCTCTCATCCACCTTGCCCAAGACCTCGACCCCGGGTCCCACGTCCTCGAAGAACGGCGCCCGGATAAACACCCCCACAAAAGGCTCCTCGAAGCCCTCTATCTCCAACTCCTTCTCGAAGGAGTGCACCTGCCGTCCGAACCCGTTGCGCTCGACGAGCGCGTTCATCAACCCCAGAAGGGGCTGCCTGGGCCCCGTGGTCGCCGACGCCGCGAGCACCATCCCCGCGCACGTCCCCCAAACAGGGCCACCCTTGTAGAAAAAGCTCCTGATCCCGTCCAGAAGCCCAGACTCGACCATGAGGTTCCCTATGGCCGTCGACTCCCCGCCTGGGACGATGAGCCCGGCGAGACCCTGGAGGTCCTCAACGCCTCTAACCTCGACCGGCTCGACCCCGAGCTTCTCCAGGATCTGTGCGTGCTCCCGGAAAGCCCCTTGGAGCGCGAGCACCCCGATCCTCTTCGGCCTCTCCGGCGCCTCCCGGTCGGCCTTCCGCGCCGTTACGTTGCGTGTCTCGCCGTTACCAGCCACGCGTCGCCAGCCGCTCCCCCTCCGCAAGATCTCCCATCTCCCGGCCGACCATAGCCTCGCCCAAGCCCTTGCTCGCCTCGCCGACTACTTTCGGATCTCGGAAGTGGGTCGTAGCCTTCACTATCGCTTCCGCCCGCCGTACCGGATCCCCGCTCTTAAAGATACCGCTCCCGACGAAGACGCCGTCCGCCCCAAGCTGCATCATCAGCGCGGCATCGGCGGGAGTCGCGATCCCCCCGGCCGTGAACAAGACGACCGGCAGATGCCCGTTCTCGGCAACCCACTTAACCAAATCGTAGGGCGCCCGAAGCTCCTTCGCCTCCGACATCAGTTCCTCTTCGTTTAGCACGGTCAACTTGCGGATGCCACCCAAGATCGCGCGCATATGCCGCACGGCCTCAACGACGTTGCCGGTTCCAGCCTCGCCCTTCGAGCGGATCATGGCTGCCCCCTCGCCGATACGCCGCAAGGCCTCGCCGAGGTTCGTTGCCCCGCACACGAATGGTATCTCGAAAGCCCACTTGTTTATGTGGTTCGCCTCGTCCGCCGGCGTCAAGACCTCGGACTCGTCCACGTAGTCGACCTCCAGGGCCTCCAAAACCTGCGCCTCGACGAAATGCCCGATCCTGGCCTTCGCCATAACAGGAATGGTCACGGCCTCCTGGATCTCGACGATCTTCTCTGGGTCACTCATCCTGGCAACCCCGCCCTGCGCCCTTATGTCCGCCGGCACCCTCTCTAAGGCCATCACCGCCACGGCCCCCGCCTCTTCGGCTATCCGCGCCTGCTCGGCATCGACCACGTCCATGATGACCCCACCCTTGAGCATCTGGGCCATCCCACTCTTCACCCTAAAAGTTCCGGTTAGTTGCCCATTCTCCGTCATGCATCCACTCCCGTCGGTGCTTATGAAACTCGCTAAGAAAACTAACGAAGATATCTTACTACCGGTGCCGCCACGCGCCAAACGCCAAAGGCCTTGTGACACGCTTGCGCCACTTACTCTATGTCTATGCGCTCCCGGGGGCCAGTCTCTTCTGGCGGCTTCTCGGGCCTCGCGAGTTCCCTTACACCCCGCAAGACCTCGAACCCCGCCCGCCGGAAGTGCCCAGCCGCCCGCCGTCGACGCTCCCCGGGCACCAGCACGTACGCCACCACCCCTAGCAGCGAACGCCGCCGGGCACGAGATCCGCTCCGCGGCTCAGGCATCGCTCAACCTCACCTTCAGCTTGTCATCCTCAATCTTCGCGCCGGCCGCCTTGAAACGGGCCATCGAGTCCGGCAACAAGACGTTCCGCTTGTATCCCCCGACCCGCACGAGAAGCTCCGCCCCCTTCTTCGAGAGGTCCACGCTCTTTTTGTCGGCCAACGGTAAGTTAAATACCACCTCGTATCCGCCGTTGCTCTTCACGATCTCGTGCGTCGCCCCCCGGAAGAACACCGACAGAGGATCCTCGTCCCCAAACACGTCCTCGGAGAGCATCTGCAGAGCCTCGAGCCCGTACATCTCCCGGTCAAAGAGCCGCGCCTTGAAGAGCGGGATCGGCGAGAACGAGTCTTCTATCGTCGCGAGGTGCCTCTCCTGCGCCTCCCGCCACTTCTCGAAATACGGGTCCGAGACGGCGTCGGGGAGCAAACGGTTCACGATGACGGCATCGATAGCGTAGTCGTAGAGGTTCAGGTAAGTGTAGGCCCGCCGCGCTTCGGCTATCACCATCTTCTCCGCGTTCACCACGAGCCTTACCGAAGCCTCCTCAACGTTCGTCAAGATGTCTCCGACGCCCACCACCGCCTCGTAGAACCGTTGTAGCGCCCCGAAGAATCTGTCTTCGGGGAGCGGCGGCAGCGCGCTCGTCTTCATCCGGCAGGTGAACGGTCGCACGACCCTCGCCGCCCGCCTCTGTACGGGGAAGATCTTCTCGACGTACCAGCCCACCTGGTCCGGTAGGCTGAGGAGCCTCAAGGTCTCCCCCGTAGGCGCCGCGTCCACGATCAGGGCGTCATAAAGCCCCTCTTTGTGGTGGCGCCGAACCATCAAGAGCCCAAAGAGCTCGTCCATCCCCGGCAACATCGCCAGCTCTTCGGCCGCCAGTGAGTCGGCCCCCTGCCACTCGTAAAACGTCGTCATGTAGTCCTGGATCTCGGCCCAGTACTCCTCAAGCATGGGCCCGTAGTCCATCTCGTGCGCGAAGAGCCCCGTCGCCATCTCCTTGGGCTCTGGGCCAACCTCCTCATCGAAGGCGTCCGACAGAGAGTGCGCGGGGTCGGTGCTCATCACCAGTACCTTTCTTCCCGCGCTCGCTGCCTTAAACGCGGTCGCCGCCGCGACGCTCGTCTTCCCGACGCCCCCCTTACCGGTGTAAAGGAGTGTCCTCAAGCTTGCAGGGAATACGGATCCGGAACGTACGTGGCCGCCATGAGCAGCCCCAACACCACCACGAGCCCGACGTAGGCGAGGCCCACCATAACCCGATGTCTGAGCTCTATCTCGTGGTACGCCCGCCCCTCCGGCGTGTTACGCATCTTCCACCGCCGCCACAACTCCGCCCCACCGAAGAACGCAACGAGGAGGAGTATGGGGTTCAGCGGCGTCACGAACAGGAGCGCCACTATCATCGCGAGGCCCAGTATCCAGAACACCGGCGACATCGCCCCCACCGCCCTCCCACCGTCGAGCGGTAGCATCGGCGCCAAGTTGAACAGGTTGATGAGGAAGTTGAAGTAAGCCAACCCGAGAAACAGCGGGTTCTCAGTAGCGGCGTAAATCCCAAGGGCACCGAGGCCCCCCAAGGTACCCAAGATGGGACCGGCGAGCCCCACCCTTGCCTCGACAAGGGCGTTCTTGGGCATCTCTTTCATCGCGACGAACGCCCCGATGAACGGGATAAACATCGGCGCCGAGGCCTTAATGCCCTCCCGCTTGAGCTGCAAGACGTGGCCCATCTCGTGCACCCAGATCAGGACCACGATCCCTACGGCAAACCACACCGGAAACAAGAGCGCGTAAGCCCCGACGCTCAAGAGCATCGTCAGCGCCGTCCCGACGAACTTCACCTTGAGCAAGAGGAGCAAGAGCCCCTTGAACTTCGCCAAGAGAAGCCCGATCGCCACGAGCGGAGCCAAAAGGCGCTTTATGATGCTCCACAGCCCGCCCTGCGGCCTTATAGGCTCGTACGTGGGCGGATTCGGTCGCTCCTCTAGATCGCTTCGAAAAAGGGGTTCTCTATTCCGGGTTTCGTCTTGATCTCGGTAGGAATAACGATCCATGCTCCGATTATACCGAAGGGCCTGCATGGGGAGGGCGACGCTCTCTCTCATGCCGCTGCTGGGCCTCCACGGTGTAGATCGCCTCCGGCACCGCCTCAAGCCGTCCCCTCGGTATAGGCTCGCCGGTGTCGTCGCAGATGCCGTAGCTTCCCTCTTCTATCTTCTGCAAAGCCCGCTCCACGTTCCGGAGGCGCCTCTCTATCGTCTGCTCGACAGTAGCGTCCATCTCGCGAGTAAACAGAGATTGGCTCCTATCTCCAGAGTCGTGCTGGGTGAAGTCTTCCTCTTCCTCGGCCCGGTACCGCTGGTCCTCCTCGAGTCCCTCGATCATCCGTACCAGCTCGCCTCTAAGCTGCAGCAACCGCTCTCTCTGCTTCTCCACGAACTCCTTGTCCAGCTCGTTATTCGCCAAAACCACTCCTAAGCTCTAGATAGCAAGACTTAGTAACGCTCTGCGAAGTCTACCTCATCTTGGCCTCGCCCCAGCCGCGCTTCTCGGCGCCCTCGGATATCGCGATCACGCTGCTATAAGGTGGCCGCTGCCCGTACGTAGGGCTTCGAGCCCACCGGCGGTTGGGGTGGTCTGCGATTCCACGAGAGGAGGCGTTCGATCTTCGTTAACCGCTGCTCGGCAGGTTTGGGATGCTCCCAGAGCTCCACGCGCAAAGAGGAGCCCTGAACGAAGACCCGCACGTGGGTCAACACGAAGTTCGAGACAAAGACCGGCGGACCTTTGAGGTATGGCGAGACGGGCTGGAGCTGACGCAACCAGCATCCGGAGTTGACCACCACCCGCCGTACACCGTCCGTCTCCAGCTCGTCCAGAGAAGGCAGGTGAGTGTGTCCCGAAACGAAGACGTCGATGTCCTCGGGACGCACGGAGGGATCCATCGGCGGGGGTGCCTCTCCCAGCAGGATCTTCCGGATCTTGTTCTGGGAGCTTTCAGCAGGAGAATAGTGCGTTCTTTGTTTAAAGCTCACGGTAGCGACGGTTCTTTGAACTACGCGCCGAACCACGAAGAAGAAGATCGCGAATATAAGCAGGGTCAAGAGCCCGTAGAAGCCGAGGTCGAGAAAGAGCCTATGGACCGGTAGCAGTTCCTGGTAATTTCCCAGAAACCACGCCGGGTCGTCGCGGGCGACCGCGAGGAAGAAAGCTATAACCCGGTAGATCGCGTATGCCACCAGTAGCGGCAAGAGTAGGTACGCCGTCACCGTCCCGAGGAAGTTGTAGAAGTAGCGGCTGGTGATCCAGCGCGGTATCGCCACTAGCGGGTAGACCATCTTTATCTCGGAGAGGTCCAGGCCCCGCGCCACCTCCCC
>JALZFK010000231.1 GCA_030861585.1 Actinomycetota bacterium
GGTGGTGCGCAAGGAAGAGAAGTCTGCTCAAGACGCGTCTGGAACTTGAGCAACGGTACCTCTAATGCCCGGTAAATCTCTAAACCCGCCGATCATGCCGATCACCGCGCTCCAGCCGCCAGCCTTATGGCCGTAAGGACGAACGGGCTCGTTCAAACCCGATATCGACCGTCCCCCGTCGTGTAGCTATCGAACGCCACCGGTACCGGTGGCCCTCCTTTTTGGTTGGCAGGGCTACCTTAGAGGACCCGGCGTCAGCCGCAGCGAGCGTTGCAGGTTGAGCGAGCGGAGGCTCCCCGATTATTACACCTTCTAGAACCTGTCCGAAAAGTGATTAGAGCAACGCTCCAAGCGTGAATTTGGCCAGTATACAGAGGACGGGAAGTGCCGAAAGGATCCATTTCGGTGGTCTGTAAGGCTAGGCCGCAGGTCCGTCCTAGACTTTTTGTATGGTTTCAGAGAAACTGTTTGGAAAATAGTTAGACACAGGTCTGGATGGCATGTTTTTGATAGCGCAAAGCAGCGAGCAGTGCCCTTATCGCCCCCGTCTTGTAGGTTCATGGAACCTCAGAGTGGAACCCATTCGTATTTTTCAAACAGTTTCTCTCCGCAGTTCTGTGAATAAAGTTCGAAGATGCCTGGGACTTTAATGGGTAGCATCCTGCACCCGCTTGTGACAGCCCGTTGGGAAAGAAGGAAAGGAGCGTATGGATGTCGGAGAGCGATCGTAATCGCCAGCAACAACAGCCCAGCCCAGAGCAGCCTCCTCATGCCACGCCGAGAGAGCACGTGCGCGAGATGGAGAAACATCTGCAAGAGATGCAGCAGTACCTAAGGCACATGGGAGAACGGCTGCGCTGGCTCGACGAGCAGCTAAGCCACCTAGAAGCAGAAGATGACAGAGCAGTAGACAGAGGTAGGGGGTGGACCACTGGAGGGTAACACTTCCATAGTGAGAAACCAGGCACGCAGAGAACCATAGACGGACTTCTCTGTGAACCACACGCCAGGCAGTTCGGATTAGAAGAGCGGATAGCCTTCTGGGAGGTGATCCTGCTTCACATAGAGTTGTGGTCAAAGGCCGCTCATGGGCGGGGTAGGGAGGATATCGTGCGGCTTTTGCAGGTTGAGCGAGCGGAGGCTGCTGCAGCGCTTGCGCGTGTACACGAAGATCTGGAGAAAGCCGAAAACGAAGGCTATGAGCGCTAGAAGAGAGCTATGAGTTTATGAACTCAGGCTGGACGGCAACGTCTCGGCCGGTATCCTCAGGGAGGATTTCTTCGAGGTCACCATGGCAGAGTACGCCTGCGGGGAATGCGGTAGGGCCAATAGGCTCGGGGGAGCGGTGGTCTACGAGGTGAGGCAGCTAGGCATCGTCGTCCGCTCCCCGAGCTGCGACAACGCCCTCATTCGCCTCGCTCACAACCGCGGGCGATACTTGGTCGACCTCATCAGGGGACGAGATGCCTTACAATCGGAGAGTCTTAGCTCTCGTTTTAACTACAAAGGACGAGGGATGGTTTCTGGTAAATGGCGCTACCAGAGCCAGGTGACCCACCAGCTGCATCCTGTGGAGAGCCTGGATCCGCTTCGGGCGAGGTGGAGAGCATCGTGGGCGGACGGCGTCTGCTGACGATCAACACGGGTTCGTCCACCCTCAAGGCCACCTTGTACCGCCTGAAGGAGGGCGTTACAGAGACCCCGGAGCTTCGGGCACAGGCGAGCAGGATCGGGGGCCGGGGCGGCGGTCTGCGCCTCACGAACACCCGCGGCGAGACCCTCGACGAGCGCCAGGATGACCTGCCGGACCACGCCGCCGCACTCGACGCCCTGCTGAGTCGGCTGCGAGATCGGGGGCTCGAGCGAGACGACCTGGCGGCGGTCGGGCACCGGATCGTCCACGGCGGGGACCGCCACCGCGAGCCGCAAAGGGTCGTCCCCGAGGTGGTCGCTGATCTCCGGACATTGGTGCAGATCGACCCCAACCATCTGCCTCAGGCGATCGCGGCGATCGAGGCCATCGGCCGGGCCTACCCGGCGGTCCCGCAGGTGGTTTGCTTCGACACCGCGTTCCACAGCCGGATGCCCCGCGTTGCGCGACTCTACGCTCTTCCGAGGCGGCTCGCAAAGGAGGGTATCGTCCGCTACGGCTTCCACGGCCTCTCCTACGAGTACGTCGTGGACGAGCTGCGCAAGGTAGACCGCGCGGCGTACGAAGGGCACCTCGTCGTCGCGCACCTCGGCAACGGCGCGAGCATGGCCGCCGTGAAGGAAGGCGTCGGTATCGACACAACCATGGGGTTTACCCCGACCGGCGGGCTCGTGATGGGCACGCGCAGCGGCGACCTCGACCCGAGCGTGCCACTCTTTTTGTCGGAGGAGCGGGGCCTGACCCCGACCGAGGTGAGCGACCTCGTCA
>JALZFK010000272.1 GCA_030861585.1 Actinomycetota bacterium
GCGTAGTGGCCAGGAAGAAGAGAGAGTCTTTGAGGGCGGATACGACGCTAGCCCCAATCGGAGAGCCGGAAGGCGAGATGTACGTTCGGGGGTTGCCGGACTGCTGTCTGGCCGCGTTCAAGGAAGCAGTTGTGAAGGGCGGTAACCGGCGGCTTCTGGACCTGTGGTGCCCGTGCGGGCGAGGCTGGCACGTCACTAGCAGCCTGGACGACCGCGTCCTGGAGCGGTTCGTCACGCACGGTGGACCGCGAGCCGGTGGATCCTACCCGGCGGCGTAGTGGTTTTCGAGCCGTCAGCTATCGACGAGAAGCCCGAATGCTAACGAGCCAAGAAGAAAGGGGATGGGATGGAGCAGGACACACTAACACAGTACCTGGGGAGGATCCGGGGCGGCCGGTTGCTCGACGCCGGCGAGGAGCGCGAACTCTCGCGTCTTGCCCATGAGGGCGACAAAGGGGCTCGGGCGCGGCTCATTGAGTCGAACCTGCGGCTCGTGATCTCCATCGCCAAAAAGTATCGCGGGAGGGGGGTGCCGTTCGAGGACCTCATCCAGGAGGGTAACGCGGGCCTCATCCGGGCCGTAGAGAGGTTCGACCCGGCTTTGGGCAACCGGTTCTCGACCTATGCGACGTGGTGGATTCGACAGGCCGTCACGCGCGCCGTGGCCGACCACTCTCGCACCGTTCGCCTGCCGGCCCACGTTATGGACGCTTTGTTCCGGCTCAGGCGGGCCGAGAACGCTTTGGGCCTGGAGCTCGGACGCGACGCCAGCGAAGAAGAGCTCGCCGAGCGGCTCGAGATAAAGCCCGAGGAGGTTCGACGCTTGCGAGAGGTCAGCCAACCCATCGCGAGCACCAACGCGCGCCTCGGGGGGCGCGGTGCCGTCGAAGAAGGCGCAGAGATGGGTGACCTCTTGCCCGACGATCGCGCGGGAGACGACTACGCTCGGGTCGAGGCCGGTCCTTGGGAAGGTACTTTGCGCGAAGCCGTGAAGGCGCTCCCCGAGCGCGAGGCCCGTGTCCTCGAGATGCGCCACGGCCTCGACGGCAGCAAGACCCGCACTTTGCGCGAGGTCTCCGAGGCGTTGGGCATCTCGCAGGAGAGGGCGCGTCAGGTCGAGATCAAAGCCCTAAGGACCATCCGCACCGGCCGCTACGCGGGCGCGTTGCGCCGGGCACTCTCGGAGGCCGTGTAGAGCGCAGCCGGATGCGCTAACCTTCTCCCGAGCAAGCGGAGAAGGGAGCCTTTTGGAAACGACCGGGCGGAGCACCGAACGCATGCCGGAGCTGTTTGAGGAGTTGGGCGGGACCGTTTCGGACGGCTTCCCCGCCATACACTCGCCGGTTTATCACACGGAGGTCGGGACCGCATACCTCAGGGCCCCCGGCGTGGTTATGCTCGCGAAACCGCAGACCAACGTCGCGAACCTCAAAGATTTTCTCGAAGGTTTCGATCCCTCCTTGGGTTTCCCGGCCTACCTCGACGATCCCACCATGCTCCCAGGCTCCTCGCAGCTTTGCAAAACGGCGGGCCAAGTCTGCTACGCGAGCTTCGGTCCCCGAAGGACCACTAACGAGAACGCGGCCGCGTACTTCGAGCGCCTGACCTCAGCCGGCCATGGCAGCGTCCTCGAACATGCCAGCTTCAGCTTCTTACTCTACGGCATCAGCCGGAGCGTGACCCACGAGCTGGTCCGGCACCGCCATCTGAATTTCTCCCAAGTTTCACAACGCTACGTCTCTGGGAGGGTGCTGCGTTTTGTCGAGCGACCCGAGTACCAGTCGGACCCGGAGCTGCACGAAAGCTTCGAGGAGCGGGCCGACCGAGCCGCCTCCGAGTACGAGGCGATGGCCCAGCGTCTTTTGGAGCGTCAGGAGAGGGGCGAGGCTCTCTTGGACGCGGAGTACAAAACCGATGCGCGCAAGAAGGTTCAGCAAACCGCCCGGTCGCTCTTACCCAACGAGACCGAGGCGCCGATGGTGTGTACGGGGAACGCCAGGGCTCTCAGGCACGTCATCGAGATGCGGGCCGACGAGCATGCGGAGAGCGAGATCCGGAACCTGGCGGTGAGGCTCTTTCTGTGCCTAGTTACCGCTGACCCGATCCTCTTCGGCGACTACCGGTTGCAGAGCCTTCCTGATGGGACCTACAAGGTGACCACGGAGTACAGGAAGGCGTAAAAGATCCCCTTTGAGCGAGTGGACTTCGGTCGAACACGCGCTTTCCTACCTCTCGCGGGCCGACTCGTTCCCGCACCGCGCCGAAGGAGAGGCCGCGCTAATAGAACAGCTCCCGCCAAACGTTCGCCGCGTGCTCGACCTCGGCACCGGAGACGGACGTTTGCTCGGCCTAATAAAGCTTGCGCGGCCCGGGTGCACGGGTATTGCCCTGGACTTCTCGCCGACCATGCTTCAGAAGGCGCGCGAACGCTTCGCGGAGGACGGGGCAGTCCGGGTCGTCGAACACGACCTCGCGCAGCCCTTACCCGATCTAATAGACTCCTTCGACGCGATCGTCTCCTGCTTCGCCATCCACCACCTCGAGCACGAACGCAAACGCGAGCTTTACGGCGAAGTCTTCGGCCTGCTCGAACCCGGCGGGGTTTTCCTCAACCTCGAGCACGTCTCCTCGCCCACGCTGCGCCTGCACGAGCGCTTCCTCGCCGCCCTGGGGCTCAAGGTAGAAGAGGAGGACCCGTCGAACCGGCTCCTCGACGTGGAGACGCAGCTGCGCTGGCTCAGAGAGATCGGCTTCGCCGACGTCGACTGCCACTGGAAGTGGCTCGAGATGGCGCTCCTCGGCGGGGAAAAGCCGGTGCCGTAGCCGCCAGGTGGGTACGAACCAGATGGGTAAGGGCGATACTAGCTGTGGGGAGCGCTCGCTGCCATAACCCTCGAAGGGATTTAGCCACGGGGCCAACGTGGAGGGCGACAGAAAGGTTGAGCGAGATAGAGGCTATGAGAACGAGTAGCTTCCGGTCCTGAGAGCTGAACCCTAGAAAGAGCCTTCGGCCGCCCGGGCGAGCTTCGCCTCGGCCGTCGCGACCTCATCGTCTTCGACCCGCCCGAAAAGGGGCTTGGCGTTCCGCGCGCGATAGTCCTCCGGCAGCTTCTCAAGGTCTGAGACTCGCGCCACGGGCCCGCTGAAGAACCCCTTGAGGCGTTCGATGGCCTCCGGGACGTATGGGGCGGCGTGGTAGGCGACGGAGCCGAGCAAGACCGAGCAGGTGTACAGCGTGGCTCGCGCCTGCTCCGGATCCTCCCTGCGGCTCTTCCACGGAGCTTGCGCGTCGAAGAAGCGATTAGCCGTGCGACCCATCGCTAGGAGCTCCCCCAAAGCGTCCCTGGGCCGCCCGGCACGCATCCGGGCCTCGTAACGCTGCTCCAGCTCCCTGAAGTCGGCCAGAGCGTCGCGGGCGTCTTCGGACGGCTCCTCCGGGCGTAAGGCTTGGCCGTCGAAATACCTCTCCAGGAACGAGAGGGTGCGGTTAATGTAGTTGCCCAAGTTACCGATGAGGTCCGAGTTTACCCGTCGTTGGAACTCTCGCCAGGAGAAGTTTACGTCCCCGGTCTCCGGCAGGATCGAGGCCAGGTAAAACCTCAAGAGATCCGCCGGGAAGCGATCGAGGGCCTCGTGCAACCATACAGCCAAGTTGCGGCTTGTGGACATCTGCATCGCCCGCGGCTCACCGTCCACGACCACTTCGAGGTTCATGAACTCGTTGGCCGGGATGTCATAGGGGAGGATGTAGGGTTCTTCGCCGTCCTCGCCAACGCCCATGAGCATGGCGGGCCAGATCGTGGCGTGAAAGACGGTGTTGTCCTTGCCGATAAAGTGGATGAGTTTGGTGCCCGGATCCTGCCAGTACTCGCGCCAACGGTCGGGGTCTCCGGCGAACTCGGCCCACTCCATCGTGGAGGACACGTAGCCGATGGGGGCGTCGAACCACACGTAGAAGCGCTTGTCCTCGAAGCCGGGCTCGGGGACCGGAACGCCCCACTCGATATCGCGCGTTATGGGCCTTTTTTCGCGGCCGCCCTCGATGATGCCCAAGACGAAGTTCCTGACCGAGTCGCGCCAGTGCTCCTGCCTTACGACCCACTTCTTCAGGCGGTCGGAAAACCTCGGCAGATCTAGATACAAGTGCGTCGTCTCGCGCACCTCGACGGGACCGCCGGTAATCTTGGAGTGTGGATCTATAAGCTCGTAGGCCTCGTACCAGCTGCCGCAGTTGTCGCATTGGTCGCCCCGCGCTTCCTTGTAGCCGCACACGGGACAGGTCCCCTCGACGTAACGGTCCGGCAAAAAGCGGTCCTCTGTCGGGCTGTACATCTGCCGACTCTCGGCCTCCGAGATGTAGCCGCCTTCTTTGAGTTTCTGGTAGAAGAGCTGGGTGTTTTTCGCGTGCAAGGGTGTGGAGGTGCGCGAGAAGTTGTCGAAGCTGATGCCGAAGCGTGAGAAGGTCTCCTTCATGTGGGCGTACCAGTAGTCCACGACCTCTTGAGGCTCCTTGCCCTCGCGCTCGGCGGTCAAGGTGATCGGGACGCCATGCTCGTCGGTGCCACAGATGTAGACAACGTCCTCGCCTCGTGCCCGCAGGTACCGAACGTACACGTCCGCCGGCAAATACGCCCCTACTATTTGCCCGACGTGTAACGGGCCGTTGGCGTAGGGCAGCGCCGAGGTAACCAGGTAACGCGTTCTTCCGTTCCTTACCGGGGTCTCGCTCATCACGCAAAGCATAGCATCTGTAAGCAGACCCGGGCGGGCAAAGCGCATGCTAAGATACCGCCCCGTATGTACCTCGCGCGACCTCACGCTCCGCGACTTTACGACGCCTTTCTCGCTACGGTTTGGTTCTCGATCTTTGGCAGCGTCCTTTGAAGGTGCCGTTCCGTAGGTTGCGACCGGGAGCCCAGGCACCCGCGCGGGCGTATGCCGGGGACGCCGGCTACGACCTGGCCGCCGCCGAAGGGGTCGTCCTCGAGCCCGGCGAGCGGGCCGTGGTCGGCACCGGGATAGCGGTCGCCGTCCCCGATGGGTGCGCTGGGCTCGTCCTGCCGAGAAGCGGGCTCGCGACGCGGTTCGGGGTCTCGCTCGTCAACGCCCCGGGTCTAATAGACTCTGGTTACCGCGGGGAGATCAAAGTTCCCCTCATAAACCACGATCGCAAAGATGCCTTTGAGGTCGTGGTCGGCATGAGGATCGCCCAGCTCCTCCTCGTGCGGGCGGCCGAGGCACGGTTCGTGGGCGTGGAGCTCCTCGAAGAGAGCGCCGACGGTCGCGGCGAGGGGGGCTTCGGTTCCTCGGGGGAATCATAAGACAGCGGTAGGAGGATCCGCGCGTGTTCTTGCTGAGGGAGCCTTTGAAGGAAGATGTCGAGCGGTTCCTTTCCTCGCAAAGCCACCTGCCTTTCTCTTATAAAGAGGTCGGGGCCTCGCGAAGGGAAAGCTCGCCCACAGGGTACGTGGTGGATCGGTACCGCGCGAAGCTCGGCGAGAGACCAGAGGCATACGAGCGGGCGAAGGGTGCCTTGCGCGAGTGGCGGCAGTTCGACCTCGGCTGGGTCCGTCTTCTCCCACCCAAGGCGCCCATCGAAGTAGGCGCGACGGTCGGCGTGCTCGCCTGGCACTACGGCTTCTGGTCGCTGAACACCGCCCGCATCATCTACCTTATCCAGGAGTCGGGGGAGGTGAAGCGATTCGGGTTCGGCTACGGAACGCTTCCCGGACATGGCGAGCGCGGCGAGGAACGGTTCAGCGTCGAGTGGAGCCGCGAGAACAATACGGTCCACTACGACGTCTTCGCCTTCTCTCGACCCAAACATCCTTTGGCCTGGCTCGGCTATCCGTTCGCTCGCATGCTGCAGAAACGCTTCGCGCGGGATTCGAGGAGGATGATGTTAGAAGCCGTGAATTCGTAGGGTTCCGGCTCGTTGCTCTTGGTCAGCTTGGATCAGGGTCCTGGGAACTTTATGGGTTGTTAAACTGTCCTTTTGATGAATGCCACCACTCACGCCGTTTTTGGGATCGCGGCCCTGGCAGGGACCTCCCTTATCGCCGGGTACGAGCCGCCTCTCTACGCTTATCCTGCGGCGGTGGTGGCCGCTTGGATCCCGGACGTCGATAACCCGCGTAGCCGGCTTGGTAACGGTTTGAGTCGACTGAAGAATCCCGCCTTGAACCTCCTCGCGCGCCCCGTGAGCTGGTCCTTGCGGGTTACGTCGTTCGTGCTCTTCCGCACCGTCGGGCATCGGACCCTGACCCATTCCCTGCTTGGCGTTGCGCTCTTCGTCACCCTCGTCTCGACCGTGGCGCCGCTATCAACTGACCTGTTCGTTGCCCTCGTAGCCGGTTACGCCTCGCACCTCGTCGCCGACGCCCTGAACACCAAAGGCGTGCCGCTCCTGTGGCCGGCGGGGTGGCGCCTCAGGCTGCTGCCCGGAGGCGTTCGCTCCGGGGGAGCGGCGGAATTGATCGTGGCTCTCGTGGTTGGTGCGGTGACAGGGTACGGGATCTACACGCTACACCCCGCGCTTGGCGGGGTGTTCGCAC
>JALZFK010000132.1 GCA_030861585.1 Actinomycetota bacterium
TCTGGGGCGTCATCATCGGGGCGCCTACCCTGAGGTTGCGGGGGGATTACCTCGCGATCGTGACGTTAGGGTTTGGAGAGATCATCCCGCGCTTCTTCCTTAACGGGGACGACATCTTCGGCTACAACCTCACCAACGGCACCATAGGCATCAAGGGCATAGACCCGCCCGGCTTGCCGTTCTTGCCCGACTCCTGGAGAACTTGGCAACAGTTCGGGACTTTGGACCTCGCCCCCTGGTTCTACACCATTTTGCTGATGGTCCTTGTCACGATCCTCGTGAACATCCGCCTCATGGACTCCCGGCTTGGGCGGGCCTGGATCGCGGTGCGCGACGACGAGACGGCCGCGGCAGCGATGGGAGTGAACGTGGTGACGACGAAGCTTTGGGCTTACGCCCTGGGTGCGGTGTTCGGAGGGTTGGCGGGAGCATTCTACGGGGCGTTCATAAAAAGTATCTTCCCGACGAGTTTCTCTTTCAACATCTCCGTTCTCGTCCTGTGTATGGTCATCCTCGGCGGGATGGGGAACATCTACGGCGTGATCCTGGGTGCCATCCTCCTGCAGGGGATTAACTTCTACCTGCTGCCGCAGATCAACGAGTGGGTGCACGCCATCGGCAACGCTTGGAGCAGCCCCCTGCTCTCAAACGCCGACATCCCCAAGTACAACTACTTCCTCTTCGGCGTCCTGCTGGTGGCGATGATGCTCCTAAGACCCGAAGGCATAATCCCCAATCGCCAGCGCCAGGAGGAGCTGCGCGAAGAAGACGAGAGCGTTGTAGAGACGGCCCGTGACTGAGGCAAACGAGGCGGCGCCAAATATCCTCGAGGCTCGGGGCATAACCAAGGTCTTCGGCGGCCTCGTGGCGGTTAGCGCGGTGGACTTCGAGATCCCCAAGAGATCCATTGTGAGCCTCATCGGGCCAAACGGCGCGGGGAAGACCACATTCTTCAACATGGTGAGCGGCTTGCTGAGGCCGACCGCGGGGAGCTTCGTCTTCCTAGGGCAGGACATAACGCGGCTCGGGACGCATAAGCGGGCCAGGATGGGGATCGGGCGCACTTTCCAGAACATTCGGCTCTTCGGGACTATGAGCGCCCTGGACAACGTACTCACCGGTATACACACCCGCCTCAAAGGCGGCATCGTCGGCTCCATTCTGAGGACACCTAAGGTGCGGCGCGAGGAGCAGGAGGCCCGCGAGAGGGCCGCCAATCTTCTCAGGTTCGTCGGTCTTAGGAGTCGCGAGACGTTCGCCAAGAATCTCCCCTACGGCGACCAACGGCGGTTGGAGATCGCACGTGCTCTCGCTTCAGAGCCGAAGCTCTTGCTCTTGGACGAGCCGACGGCGGGGATGAACCCGCAGGAGACAGCGCGGCTCACACAGCTCATCGAGCGGCTGAGGGAGGAGCGCGGGATCTCGGTTCTCCTCATCGAGCACAAGATGAGGGTCGTCATGAGTATCTCAGACCGGGTGACGGTCCTCGACCACGGCGAGAAGATCTCCGAGGGGGTGCCCGCCCAGGTGCGCGAGGACCCGAGGGTAATCGAAGCGTATCTCGGCACGGCGAGGACAGGCTGAAGTCGTGACGCTACTCGAGCTCGAGAACATACACAGCTACTATGGGCATATCCACGCTCTGAGGGGTATTTCGCTAACCGTCGAGGAAGGGGAGGTGGTGACGCTCATCGGCTCCAATGGGGCCGGGAAGACTACAACCCTGCGTTCGATAAACGGGATCCTGCCGCCGAGGGAGGGAAGAATAATCTTTCGGGGTGAGGAGATACAGGGCGTGCCGGCCCACGACATGAGCTCCAAGGGCATCGCCCAGAGCCCGGAGGGCCGCAAGATTTTCTCCCGCATGACCGTGCTGGAGAACCTGGAGATGGGCGCCTACCACCGCAACGACCGCAAGGAGATACAAGATGACATGGACCGCGTCTACGACCTCTTCTCGCGCCTTAAAGAGCGCGAGAAGCAGGAGGCCGGGACCATGTCCGGCGGGGAGCAGCAGATGCTTGCCATCGGCCGCGCCCTCATGAGCCGCCCGAAGCTTCTTCTGTTGGACGAGCCCTCAATGGGTTTAGCGCCGGTACTGGTAGAGCGCATCTTCCAGATCATCGAGGAGATAAACAGGCAGGGCACCACGATA
>JALZFK010000301.1 GCA_030861585.1 Actinomycetota bacterium
GACTTCGGTGGGAGCCCCTACCCTAAGGGTTCGGTGTTGGAGGCCCGGGTTGCCCTCGACGGAAAGTTAGAAGTGGTTGGGGACCAGCATCTGCCGCTCTACCCCTATGAGTGGGAGCCCGTGCTGACCGATAAGGACCTCGAGCGGTTGCTGGACGGGTAGCGCAGATTACATTATATCGGCCCTCCGGCGGGCCACTTACAGTAACCATCCGCCGGTCAGTCTATTTCTGCCCTGTCTAATAGCCTCGCTCGCTTCGCTCCTGGCTTTTTCTATGGCCTCGTCCACTTTGTCTATGAGGCCCTTCTCTTCGGCCTTGTCTACCGCGGATTCGTCATTTCAGTCGACCCCGCTTCCCTTTTTTGCTTCGGCGGTGGTGCCTCCCCGGTAGATCGGGTACCCGCTTTGTTACCAGATATCGACCGTATCAACTCGTCTACCTCCTCATCCTCCGAATACCCCACGCCCAGAAGGGCGGGCTTCCTCGAACTGGGCCTGAAGGTGGGAGTCGGCTTCCTTTTTGAGCGGCCCGAGTTCTCCACTCAGACGCTCCGCCATACTAGCCTTAGCGCCCTGCTCGTAAATACCGCTTCCGAGAGATGGGTTGTAAGGTTCGGCCCTCTCGTGCACAATAGTCCCGGCTATCACCGCCCTCGTGGTCGGCAGAGAGCATAAGAGCCGCAAACCTCGAAAAATTCTCGCCCGGACAGGGCGAACTAGAGGAGCAACGGGTGCGACCGAGATCAAACTTTACAAAGATCGCCACGCTGCTGATCGTGTTTACGACCATGCTTGTTGCCTTATCGGGAGCCGCGGTGGGGGCTCAGGGGACGGCCTCTGGAGGACAGGCGGCGCCCAGAGCTGCCGCGGAGCCTCCAGAGATAGATGATGTCCAAGCCTGGGCGCTCACGGATCAGGAATCCGGGTTGTACCTGGCAGGGGAGAACGCTGACGAGCAACTTCCGATAGGTTCTGTAAATAAGATCATGGCGGCCCTCGTGGTGCTCGAGAAAGGGGTCGATCTCGACCAGGAGGTGCCAATTTCCGAGCAGGCCGAGTCTTACGTGGGGAATACCTACAGCAACGTGGGGCTCATACTCGGTGAACGTGTGACCGTTCGGGACCTCCTGGCGGCGTCCTTGATCCCCTCGGGCACGGATGCGGTCTACGCCCTGGCCGAGCAGGTGGGTGGCGGAAGCGTGGAGAATTTTGTGGGAATGATGAATGACCAGGCCGCTGCGATGGGCCTCACGAACACTAATTTCGAGTCCCCTGCCGGTCTCGATACCAATGGAAACTACTCGAGTGCGCGGGACTTAGCTGCGCTGGCTCGCGCGGCGCTACAGTACCCTCTGTTCGCTGAAATCGTGGACACCAGGGACGCCACGATTAGCACCCAGAACAGGGAGATAGAGATCCACAACACCAACCAGCTCCTCACTAGCTACCCACCGGCGACCGGCGTCAAGACCGGGACCACGCCCCAGGCGGGGGCCAACCTCGTTGCCTCCGCCGAGGCAAATGGCGAGTCCTACATATCGGTCGTTATCGGGGCTGAAGACTCCGATGCTCGTTTCCGAGACTCGCAGATGCTACTGGAGTATGCCTTCGGCCGTTACGAGCCCCGCTCCCTCGTGAGCCAGGGCGAGGTGTACGAGGAGTTGCCCCTGCCTTACCGTCGAGGGGAATCCGTGGAGCTCACCGCCGCGCAAGACGTAAACGCGTCCGTGGACCCCAACTCCGAGATCGAACGCCGGGTAACCGCCCCGGAGCCACCTCCCTCGGCCGAGGCCGGTCAGGAGCTCGGCGAGGTCGAGGTTCTCGTCGACGGGGAAAGCGCCGGGCGTAGCCCACTGGCCGCCCGAGAGGGTTACGAAGAGGCTTCCCTGTGGGACATGGCGTGGTACGGGGTAGGGAGCGCGTGGGACTGGGTCTGGTCCTCGGTAACGGACCTAATTTTCGGGTAACCGCCAACTACGCAAGCTTGTCGCGGTCCCGTCATGGCTCGCTCGAGGAGCGGTTCCTACTTCGTAAGCGAACGAAGTACCACCCTAGCTGCTTTTGGACGTCCTTAGCCTTTGCGTTCTTCTGGGCGTGGCTCGTGACTCATGTCCGGGGCGCCGGTGTAACCACCGGGTTCCTGTTCCGAGATCCGCGTGGGCTCCGCTACGCGCGCCAAAGCCCGGTCTAGCACCTCCGCGTCGATCGGGTAAGGCAGGTCCAGCCTCCCGGCGAGCGTCTCGTCGAGCTCCTCGTCGGGAAGGGAGCGCACCTCTTCCTCCATTCTCGTCATCTCCGACTCGGCGTCGGCGCCCAGGTCGTTGACCATGAGGGCCACAAGCTTCCGCTCCTTCGTCGCGCGATCCGCCATCTCTGCCTCCTCTATCCTTCGTGGTTTTCTATCGGCGTCCGAGTCTACAACGCCTTGATGGCCAGGGGCGAGTAACGACCCCGCGCACTACTCCCGGAAGGTCTACTAGCCCGCTACTTAGCATGCTTCGTTTTGTGCAGGCCGCCAGATCGATTAGATGTACTTTTTTTCGGGTACATCCACAAGGAAGGAAAAGAGCGTGAGCGAGAGGGAAAGAGGCTATGGCTCAGCGCGTACACGAGAGCATAGAAGTCCAGGCCCCGCCGCAGGACGTCTTCCAGTATTGGTCCAACTTCCAGAACTTCTCCGAGGTTATGCGGAACGTCGAGGAGGTCCGCATGACCGGCCCGGACACGAGCCACTGGCGGGTAAAGGGTCCTTTGGGCAAGACCGTCGAGTTCGACGCCAGGACGACGGAGGCGAGCCTGGAACGTGGTATCGCGTGGGAAAGCGTAGAGGGCGAGGTGGATACCTCCGGGCAGGTGCGCTTCGAGGAGGTCGCCACCGGTCGCACTCGCATAGACGTGACGATGAACTATGCCGATCCCCCCGGCGGCAGGATCGGGGAGCTCGCGGCCGAGGTTGTATCGAACCCCGAGCGCGAGATGCGCGAGGACCTCGAGAACTTCGCCGAAAGAGTCGAGCGGGGCGAGCTGAAGCTCTGAGCGGTGGTCCGGCCCGCGCCGCCAAGATGACGGCCGAAGAGAGATCCGAGTCGGCTCGCAAAGCTGCCAAAGCGCGGTGGATAAGAAGTGGCACGAAGAATCCTCGTAATCCGCAAAAAACAGTACTGAGGGTTTTGCCCGTAGCGCAAAACCTACAACGGATGTTGGGGTCTTGGCTATGCGACGCAGGCCAAGAGTAGCGCGGGAAAGGAAAGGAGCGCATCGTGCAGGCAAGGATGATCGGCTTTAAGGTACCGCCGGAAAGGTTAGAAGAAGTAGAGAATGCCTACCTAACCTCGCTAGTACCGGAAATGGAGAAACATCGAGGATTCGTATTCGTGTTGTTGGTTAGGAACAAAGACACTAACGAAACGCTCGAAGTGAGCATTTGGGAGGACGAAGACGCCTTGCGCGAGAGCGAGAAGGAGGGAGGGATTGTTGAGTGGAAAGCAAACGCGCTAGAGCGTATTACCGGCAGCGCGACTGATATTGAAAACTACGAACTTCGCCTCATTACTTGAACAGGAGCCGCCTGGGGACTGTTCTAAAGGGGATTGGAAGTACGTTTGAGGGGGGCCAAGGCTTCAGCCTCGGCCCCTCTCTTTACCTCGAACCTTCTAATAGCTCAAGCAACCGCTTGTAATTTTGGTTCAGATTTTATAATTTGTGAGTCAAGCGCGGATTTTGGTGCAACGCCTGCAAGGCCTGCAATGCTAAGAACCCCCTTTTAGTGCGGAACGGCGCTTTTTGGTGCAAGCTGGCTTTTTGGTGCAAGGCCCGGTTGCACCAAAAGGAAGCATAGTATTGAGGTTTGGTGCAAAGCTAGTGCAAGGTGGACTTTTGGTACAAAACCATAGGAAGTGTAGTATATGATGGAAAGGGCTACGGATGAGCGGCTCGCAGACTACGCGGTGGTGATCCGCTTTGTTTTTATAGAGGAGCTGGTGGGGCAGGGGAATCGGTTTTGAGGAGTTGTCGCGCTTGCACGAACTCACTATAGCCGATTCGGTCGTCCAGATCGCTAGCCGACACGCGGACGGGCGGCGGATTACGAAGGTGCGGGTGAAGGTCGGCCATCTGCGCCAGGTTGTGCCTTCTGCTTTAGCTTTCAGCTTCGAGCTCGTCGCAGAGGGAACGCCGGTTGAAGGAGCCGAATTGGAGATGGAGGAGGTCCCAGCTGTCGGGGTATGTCGCGAGTGTGGGGCGGAGAGCCGGCTCGGGAACTTCCCTCTGCAGTGTGGGGCGTGTGGAGGCTTTGACTTAGAGGTCCTTAGAGGAGAAGAGTTGCTGGTAGAGTCCCTGGAGTTGGAGGAGGTATAAAGGGTGCACCGCACGGCTGTAAAGGTGG
>JALZFK010000307.1 GCA_030861585.1 Actinomycetota bacterium
ATTCTCTCACCCCGCCTTCTCGGCTTGACGGAGCCCGAAGAGGGCCCAGGGCATGAGCACCAAGACCAGGGCGATCCCGAGGCCGAAGGCGAAGGTGGCGCCGCTCGGCTCTCCCACTATAAAGCCCCGGCCGGCCTCGAGGATGAAGGTCATGGGGTTGACGGCGGCTATCGTCGAGATCCAACCGGCAAGCAGCCCCTGGGGGACGAAGACCGGGGCGAAGAAGAGGACCAAAAAGATGGGGGTCCGTATGACGGGGCTGGCCTGCTGGGTGCGAAAGAGCATCGCGACCCCGGCCCCGAACAGGGTCGCCGCGACGTTCACGAGCACGGCTAGCCCGACGAGCCCGAAGAGGTCCACGCCGCCGTAGATCCGCATCCCGACGAGCAGCGCTACGAGGGTGAGGAGCGTACTCGTGATGGCCACGCGGACAAATGAGGCCATGACATACCCCAAAACTATCCCACGGCGGTTCGAGGCGGCGAGCAGGAACCTCCGGCCGAAGCCGCTCTCGAAGTCTCCTGCGATGGAGAACCCGGTGAATGCTCCACCCAAAGCGACTGCCTGCAAGAGCGACCAGACGAACTGAAAGGCCGTGTACCCGGCGGAGAAGTCGAAGCCGGGCACCTGCCCGACCCGCGAGAGGCCCCCAGCGAAGGCGACGAAGAAGAAAATAGGAAAAAACGCCGGCGTGAGGAACGCCGGGTTGGTGAGGAACCTGTACACCTGGCGCCACGCCACCGCATACGCCACGTAGAAGAGATCTCTCATGTGCGCGCCATCCTAACTTTGAGGGAAGCCACTGCCCCGGCGAGGGCGAGGACGACGATCCCTATAGCGCAGAAGAAGCCCAAGGCCAAGGCCTTAACGTCCCAGCCGGTGATTACGAGGCTGCGGATGCCCTCGACGAGATAGGAGATCGGGTTGAGGGTCGCCACCGCGCGGAACCAGTCGGCCTCGATGAGGTCGCGTGGCAGGTTGATGGACGACAAGAATATCGCCACGAAAAAAAGCGGGAAGGAGCTCTCCACCGCCTCGCCCGAGCCCGTACGCAAGGCGAGCATGGCCCCCAAACCCCCGAACCCTGAAGCTACCAGCATCGTAAGCAGGACGAGCAAGAGCATTCCGGGGAAACCGGACTTCACGTTTACTCCGGAGACGAGGCCAACGGTGAGGAAGACTACCCCTTGGACGAGGCCCAGAGCGACCACACCCGAGAGCATCCCGCCGAGCAATGCCACGGGGCGCATCGGGGTAAGGGAAAGCCTGTCCAGGAATCCGCTCTCGATGTCGCGGGCGAGGTCCGCGCCGGCGGTGACCGCGCCGAACAGGGAGGCCTGCACCAGCGGGAAGGCGAACGCGAAGTCGAGGTACGAGCTGGCCGGAAAGCCCGGGATGTTCGCCGCGGCATCGAGCCCGTTGGCGAGGATGGCGAAGAACAGCATCGGGAACAACAGCGCCGATACTATCACCCCTGGCTGTCGGAAAGTTCGCAGGATCGAGCGCCGCGCGAGGTGCAAGATCTGCCTGATAAGGGTCAAGCTCATGTTCCCCTCAGAGGTTCTCCCCATCGGGGTTCTCCTCCGCGTCGCCCGAGCCCTCCAACGAGCGTCCGGTCTTGGCGAGGAAGACGTCGTCCAGAGTCGGCTCGTCCAGCCTGAGGTTCGAGACCTTGAGCCCTTCGGCGTCGAGCGCCCGTACGACGTCGGCCAGGTCGCCACGGTCGAGCCGTACCGCGACGGCGCCCGGCTGGGCGGCGATCTCCTCGCCGAACCTCCCAAGGACCCGAGCGATATCGGTACGGTTCGAAGGGTCGGCGGGGGTGACCTCGACGCTGGGGCGTCCGATCTCGGCTTTCAAAGCCTCAGGGGTGTCCTCGGCGACGATCCTGCCGCGGTCTATGATCCCAACCCGGTCGGCCAGAACGTCGGCCTCCTCTAGGTACTGCGTGGTGAGAAAGACGGTTACGCCCTCCTCTCGGGCGAGTTGGCTGACCTCCGTCCACAGGGCCGAGCGGCTCTGGGGATCGAGTCCGGTGGTCGGCTCGTCGAGGAAGAGTATCTCCGGCCGGTGCACGAGCGCGAGTGCGAGGTCGAGCCTCCTCTTCATCCCGCCAGAGTAGCCCCGTACCCTACGGTCGGCGGCCTCCGCCAAGCCTACGCGCTCCAAAAGCTCCTCGTCACGCTTCTTGCGCTCCTTGCGCGACAGCCCGTGTAAAGCGGCCTGGAGCTTCAGGTGCTCCCGGCCCGTAAGGAACGGATCCAGCGCCGCCTCCTGCAGCGCCGCCCCGATCGCTGCGCGGACCTTCGGCCCCTCCTTCACGATATCGTACCCGGCGACCCGGGCGGTACCAGCGGTGGGCGGCAAGAGCGTCGTGAGCATGAGAACCGTGGTGCTTTTCCCGGCTCCATTGGGACCAAGGAAGCCGTAGATCTCGCCCGGCTCCACCCTGAGGTCTATCCCGTCCACCGCCCTGGGACCCTTTCTGAACTCTCGGACGAGCCCCTCGACCTCGATGCCACGTGGCCGGTCCATCAAGCTTTCCCCAACGGGACCCTAAGGAACGGCACTCTAGGCCTCGACCTTCAGGCCGGTGAGCTCTTCGCTCGCCTCCCACAGCTTTTTGCGCAGGTTCTCGTAGTAAGACTCCTCCGAGGAGGACATCACCTTGCGGTCGGAGAGGTATCTTCCGGTCATGCCATCGACATCGGGTGAGGCTGCGAGATAGACCAGGGTGTCCGCTCCCTGCTCCGGCGTGCGCATGAAGGGTTTCATCAGTCGGAACAAGAGGGTCATGGGACCACGGTTGTTCTTGCCGAAGTTGGTGTTGACCCCGCCAGGGTGTATGCAGTTCGCCGTAACGCCGGTGCCTTCCAGGCGCTCGGCCAGCTCGTAGGTGAACATAATGTTGGCGAGTTTGGTCTTGCCGTAGACCGGGAATGCACGGTAGCTTCGCTTTGACTGCAGGTCGTCGAGGTCCATCTTCCCCCAGCGCTGCGCCTCGGAGGAGACGGTGATGATCCGGGACGGGGCGCTCTTTTTTAGTAGGTCGAGCAGGAGGTTGGTCAAGAGGAACGGGGCCAAGTGGTTAACCGCCAAAGTCGTCTCGATGCCGTCCGAGGTTTCGGTGCGGCGGTTCAGAACCAAACCGGCGTTGTTGGCAAGCACGTCGAGCCTGTCGTGCGAAGCCTCGAATTCCCTGGCGAGACGCCGCACCTCCGCCTGCACCGCGAGGTCCGCGAGCATGAGGGAGACCTTCTCGCTGCCGGACTCGCGCCGGACATCCTCTACCGCGTCCTCGCCCCGCTCCCGATCGCGGCCGGTCACGACAACCTCCGCCCCCATCCCGGCGAGCGCCGTGGCCGCCGCCTTGCCAATGCCGGAGGTGCCCCCCGTGATCAAAACCACCTTGCCGTCCATACTGCCGCCTGCGTTCTCCAAAGCTCTCCTTTTCTTCTGCTCATCCAGGGAGGAAACCCCCGAGATCGCTCCCGAGTCTATACCTTCATCGCCGCTGAGGCCCCTAGTATCGCCCCCAAAACGCCCGCCACCCGTGATCTGGCCCACGAAGAACCCCACTACCTCGCGCAGGCTATCTCCTCCTCCCCGAGCCGCGGTGAGGACTTAATGACATAGTATAAAATGAAGCACTACAATAAATCCACGGATGGTGTTGGTAAGGTGGTGGGTGGTTTGAGCGAGGAGAGTACAGGGACGTTTACGGCGACGGCTAGCGAGGATCTGCGCGTGCGGCTCGTGGAGGAGTTCGCGGCGTTTGGGCCGGCCTACATGCGTTGGGTCAAGTCGCGGTTACAGGAGGGTGGTATAAGCTACGCCCGGATGCGGCTCTTATCCGTGCTGCGTTGCGAGGGGCCCCAGATCATGAGCAGTTTGAGCCAGGGTCTCGGCGTAACGCCCCGCAACGTGACGGCGCTCGTGGATGCCCTGGAAGAAGAGGGGCTGGTCGGGCGTAGGCCCCACCCTACCGATCGGCGGGCCACCGTCATAGAGCTTACCCCGCGGGGTACCCAGACGTGCGAGGGCATGTACGACGAGCACCGGGTGGCCACCTCGGAGCTGTTCGTAGGCCTCTCCGAGGACGAGCAGCGCGAGTTGATCCGCCTGCTAGGTACGCTGCGCGACGCGCTGCGGCGCGCAGGTATTTCCTGCTAAAGACCGGGGACGTTTGATGGGCCGTCCTGACCATCCTCGGCCATATGCCTGCGGCCTTTTCCGCAGCTGCGCCCCTACTACCCGGGCTTTTCTAGTGTGTTTCCAACCTCTATACCCCGTTGTGCAAAGAAGCCCTGGTTGACCTCGAGAGCGTACCGGTAGGGAGCGGCGGGAGGATGGGGGGTTTCGTCGAGGGGCTGCATGTCCTGGATGTCGACGATGCGGCCTCCCGCGTCGATGTAGGCGATGGAGAGCGGGATCAAGGTGTCCTTCATCCAAAACGCGCCCGTCCCCTCCCGGCTGAAGACGAAGAGCATGCCTGCATCCTCGGCGAGTTCGGTGCGCCCCATAAGCCCCTGTTCCCTCTCGGCGGGCGTGTTCGCTATCTCCACCCGCACGGGCACCCTCTCACCAGCGGAGTTGATGATCGCCACGGTCGCCTCTTGTTCTCCGGCTTCCGCGGCCTGAGCCGGGGTCGTCTCGGCCGGAGCCTCGGCCTTAGTCGCCGGGCCGTTCTCGGCCGGAGTCTCGCTCTGCTGCCCTCCGCCGCAGCCGGCTACGAGAAGCAATAAGACGAACAAAAAGGTTAAGATGGCTACCGGGGTTCTCATTTGAGGGCGGATTCTACCGGTTTACTCAGCACGAATTCCACCCGTTTGTTCTGGCGGCCCTTGCTCTTGTGGTTCGTGATCTCCAGGGTACCAACCTCTCGGGTGTTGGCGACATGGGTGCCGCCGTCGGCTTGGGCGTCTATGCCCTCGATCTCCACGATGCGCAC
>JALZFK010000323.1 GCA_030861585.1 Actinomycetota bacterium
GCGGCGGAAGCTCGAAAGCCACGGTTCATTCTCCTTTCCTTGGTTTACGGGGCTTTAGGATACCCAAAAAGCCCTCTTCATTAACTTTCGGGCTGCTGCGAACCAGGAAACGGGGCGTAAGGGGCAACTCGCTCCCTCGACACGTGCGGGAGATGATGACTACTGTAGAATGTTTTCGATGGTATTCTACGAAGCGGAGCGCATTGGCGGGTCTTAGGCCAGGGAAGCTTGTCTTCCGTGTTAACTCGTGTATTGGGTAGCAGGCTGGAGGAAACGCGTCCGACATTGCAGAGTCACAACACAGCCGTGGAGGCCGTGGATTTAGGGAGGCCAGGTCCTTCTGTGCGCGGGAAGTACACATGTAGCCTACGGCGGTACGTATCGAGGACTTGACCGTGCGTTCGCAAGACCTGGATATCGGCGGGCTCTTTGGGAGCATCCGGGATGCCGTGATCGCCGCAGCTGCGAATATCGGCCGGATCGTCCTATGGATCCCTGCCGCGACAAAGATCTTCGGGTACTTGTTCTCCGAGCGGCTCGGAGACGAGCATTTGAGGGCGCAACAGTGCGCGGGAGTGGCCCTGTCCCGCAGTAACTGGCCGCGGTTTCTATATAGGCTCCGGCGCCTTGCTGGCGCTGCCCGCCCTGCGCAAGCCGGCGAGGAGATCGTGAAGTGAGCGATATTAAGGGGGCTACTGCGGGAGACTCCTGGCTCTCGGCGCACGCGAGAGCGATGTTGGAGTCGACGGACGAAGGCGTACTCAGCCTCGATCTGCACGGTCGAGTCACCTTCATTAACGCTTCTGGCAAGCGGATGCTCGGGTACGAACCCGAGGAGATCTTGGGCGCGAACTTGCACACGCTCGTTCACCACACCCACTCTGACGGCTCGCCTTATCCCGAGGAAGCGTGTCCCCTGTACCGGGCAGTCCGGACGGGGCAAGGCTGCCGGGTAGCAGAGGAGGTCTTCTGGAGGAAAGACGGAAGCTCTTTCCCGGTAGAGTATTCGTCCCATCCTATAGCCGAGGAAGGAAAGATCACAGGCGCCGTGGTGACCTTCATCGACATCACTGAACGCAAGCGGACTACCGAGGCCCTCAAGGTGAGCGAGGAGCGCCTCCGGTTGCTGGTGGAGGGCGTAAAAGACTATGGGATCTTTATGCTCGACCCCGAAGGACACGTGATTAGCTGGAACGAGGGGGCGTGCCGCATCGAGGGTTACCGGCAAGAGGAGATCCTCGGGCGGCACTTCTCCGCCTTTTACCCGGAGGAGGACATCGGGCGCGGAAAGCCCGAGCACGAGCTTGAGGTGGCAAAGAATGAGGGCGCCCACGAGGAAGAGGGCTGGCGGGTCCGCCAGGATGGTTCGAGGTTCTGGGCGAGCGTCCTCATTACGGCCTTGCGGGACGATGTTGGGCAGTTACGTGGGTTCTCCCACGTGACGCGCGATATCACCGAGCAGCGGGAGGCCGAGGAGGCGCTGCGCGAGCAGACCGAGACGCTCGAGAAGGTGAACCGTATCGGGCAGCTGCTCTCGTCGGAACTCGACCTGCAGAGGTTGGTACAGGCCGTGACCGACGAGGCCACCGAACTCACCGGCGCGCGGTTCGGCGCATTCTTCTACAACCTGGTGGACGACTGCGGGGAATCCTACACGTTGTACACCATCTCCGGGGTTCCGCGCGAGGCCTTTTCGAAGTTCCCGATGCCTCGTAAGACCGAAGTCTTCGGCCCCACTTTCGAGGGAGAGAGGGTCGTTCGCTCCGCCGACATCCGGGAGGACCCGCGCTACGGCAACAACCCCCCTTACAAGGGCATGCCCAAAGGGCATCTACCCGTGGTCAGCTACCTTGCCGTGCCGGTCGTTTCGCGTTCTGGCGAGACTTTGGGGGGGCTCTTCTTCGGCCATCCCGAGGTTGGAGTCTTTGGAGAGCGCGAGGAGCAGCTCGTCGTAGGGCTCGCCGCGCAGGCCGCGATCGCCATAGATAACGCCCGGCTGTTCGAGTCGATGCGAGAAAGCGAGGACCGGCTGCGCCTGGCGGTTGAGTCGACGGGGCTCGGCACGTGGGACTTCAACCCCGTAACGGGAGAGCTCAGGTGGGACGACCGCTGCAAGGCGATGTTCGGGTTGCAGCCCGAGGCCGAGGTGGACTACGAGGTGTTCTTGGCAGGGCTGCACCCGGAGGACCGGGAGCGGACGGACCGGGCTGTGCAGCGCTCGCTCGACCCCGCCAGCGGGGGCGAGTTCGACGTCGAGTATAGGACGGTGGGGATCGAAGACGGGATCGAACGGTGGGTGGTGGCCCGGGGGCAGGCGTTCTTCGAAGAAGCTGGACGGGCGGTGCGCTTCATTGGCACGGTCTTAGACATTACCGAGCGCAAGAAGAACGAGGAGGCCCTAAGACAAAGCGAGCG
>JALZFK010000328.1 GCA_030861585.1 Actinomycetota bacterium
TCGCGGGCCTCTTGCTCGGGGCAGGATACGTCTTGACCGGTCAGCTGGCCATTCCCATCGGTCTGCATATGACGTGGAACTTCTTTCAGGGCAACGTCTTCGGTTTCGCGGTCAGCGGGTTAGAGCCCGTAGGAGCCACGGTCCTCTCCACCGAGCAGGGCGGCCCACCCCTCTTTACCGGCGGTGTCTTCGGTCCCGAGGCCGGTCTACTCGGCATCGCCGCGATGGTTTTAGGAATCCTGCTGACTTGGCTCTGGGTCCAAGCCCGCTCCGGCAAAGCAACCCTCCAGGCCTCCCTCGCTGAGCCCCCGACCGCTACCATGGTCCGGGCGAACACCACCACAGACTAGACGTGGTACCTCCCGGATAGCGCCCACAGCGTCACAACCTGGGGATCGCGGCTATCATGTGGGGGTGACGGCGGGCGCTAAAGAGGCGACGGAAGAGAGCGCGTTCGGGGGAAACCGACGGGCTTCGATCTTGCCCGGGTTCGATCGGCGGGTGTGGTTGTTACTCGGGGCGATGCTGGTCTTCAGATTCGGACACGGGCTCTACTACCCGTTCAGCACGATCTACTTCCACAACGTCGTCGGCATCCCGCTCTCCCTCGTCGGGGTCGGGCTCGGCGCTTTGGCGGTCGCGAGCGTGGCCTCGGGGCTCGTCTCCGGCCCCCTTACCGACCGCTACGGCCGCAAGCCCTTGATGCTCCTAGCCCTCTTAGGAAGCGCCACGACCTTTCTAGCCTACGCCTTCGTGGGAGCCTTCTGGGGTTACCTCGTAGTATGCGTGATGGCGGGCTTCGCGGGCTCGGCGATGTTCGATGCAGCCCGCAACGCGATGGTCGCCGACGTCGCTACCGAAGGTACGCGAGCAAGGGCCTATGGCCTGGTGAGGGTCGGTGGGAACGTCGGTTGGGCTTTAGGCCCCACCGTGGCAGGCTTCGTAGTCGCTTCGGCGGGAACCTCCGCGAGCACCTACCGGGCGATGTTCGCCGGGACCGCGGCGCTCACGCTCGTGGTGCTTGTGGCCCTGGCCCTGCTGGTCCGCGAATCGCTGCCGGAGGTCGGGGCGAAGGTCAGGAGGCGAGAGCTTTCGCCGTTCCCCCTAGTTAAGCTCCGGGCGGCCCTCTCGGACGCGCCTTTCGTGGCGCTGCTCGCGGCGGGTTTCCTCCTGTACTACGTGTTCACGCAGGACTGGCAGGCCTTACCGGTCTACGCCAAGAACTTCCTCGAGATTTCTGATTGGCAAGTCGGGCTCTTTCTCGCCGGAAACGGTCTTATGGTAATGCTGCTCCAGCTACCGGTGGCGTACCTCCTCGACGGACGCTCGAAGGTCGCGGCGCTCGCCCTCGGGGCAGGGTTGTTCGCGGCTTCTTCGGCGACGCTGCTCATCACAGAATCTTTCTTAGGCATCCTCGTCGCTTTCGCGGGGTTCTTTACGCTGGCGGAGATGATCTTGGAGGTCGCCGGCGCGGCTTTGGCCGCTGAGCTCGCTCCCGTCGAGAGGCGCGGGACCTACCTCGCCCTCTTCGGGTGCTGTTTCGGGGCGGGCTATAGCGTAAGCCCGATAGTCGCCGGTCTCCTCCTTGACGCCCGTCTTCCGGCCCTGATCTGGACTGCCCAGCTCGCCACCGCGACTTTAGGTGCTGTGGGGCTCCTTCTGATCGGCGGGCTCCGGAAACGGCGAGCGAGGGGCGCTCAGCGAACAGCCGATCCCTGACCGCTTAAGCAGGGATGCGCAGTACTAGGACTGCGACGTCGTCGTGGGGGTTGTTCTCCTGGAAGTCCAAAACGGCGCTCTCTATGCGGCCGGCGAGCGTCGAAGCGTCCAGGTCGACGGAGGAGCGGAGGAGGGCCATAAGCCGCTCCTCGCCGAAAAAGGCCCCGTCCGGGGAGCGGGCTTCGATAACGCCGTCGGTGTAGAGAACCAAGGCGTCGCCGGGTGCGAGGTAAGCCTCTTGCTCGGCGAGGTTCGCATCATCGAACACCCCGAGGGCGCGGCCTGCGCAACCGATCTTCCGGATGCTCCCGTCGGCCTTGAGCAGAACGGGCGCCGAGTGGCCGCCGCAGGACACGGTGATCCTGGCGCCTGCCTTCGTATCCCCCGTCTCTAGCCTCGCGTAGGCGATGGTGCAGAATTTGTAATCGTCGCGCTCGCGCCTCTGGCGCAGCATGGCCTCGTTCAGGCCGGCCAGGACGGCAGCCGGGTGGCTCTCGCGCATGGCCACCGCTCGGATGGTGTGCCGGGCGAGGGCGAGCATTGCTGCGGCCCCGGCGCCCTTACCGCACACGTCCCCGATCGCAACCCCCCACGAGGAGGAAAGTTCGGAGGGGTCGTCCTCGCCGTCGATCCTCGCGTCGAAGAGGTCGTAGAAGTCGCCGCCCACGTCGACCTCGCCTGCGGGCAGGTAGCTCAAGCCCACCTCGACTCCGGGCACCTCGGGCAAGCGGGAGGGTAGAAGGCTCCCCTGAAGGGTGCGGGCGATCTCGCTACGGCCCCTGTACAGGCGCGCGTTGTCCACCGCGAGCGCCGCCCGGCGGGCGAGTTCCTCGGCAAGCTCGAGATCGGCGGTCCCGTAGCGCCGCCCCGACTCCGCCGCCACGAGCGTGATCGCTCCGAGCGTTCGTCCGCGGGCGACGAGCGGTACGATCACGTAAGACCGGAGGCCCAACTCTTCCAGAATCCTGCGGTGTTCGGCGTCGCGGACGCTCTCGTCCAGGAGCGATTCGGGGATCTCGGGGACGAGCTCTGGCCGTCCCGTGCGCAAGGCCTGCGCTACCCCACGTTGCGCCTCCGGGTCGGGCGGGTAGCGCTCTTCGAGCTCTCGTGCCAGCGCCACCTTCTCCGGGTTTTGGTGGGTCAGCGCCAGCCGGTCGAGCGAGTCGTCCTCCTCGAGGATGTCCACCACACACCAGTCGGCGAGGTAAGGCACCGTAAGTTGTGCCACGCGGGCCAGCGTGACCCGGTAATCGAGCGAGGAGGAGAGCGTCGCGCTGGCCTCGGCTAAGAACCGCTGCGCCTCCTCGTTCTTCTTACGCTCGGTGACGTCGTGAGCAACGACGCACATGGTTTCCCTGCCGTCACGGAAGATGGTGCTCGCACTGACCTCGATGTCCGCCAGCGAGCCGTCCTTGCGGCGGTACTGCCTCTCGCCGACGAAAGCATTTTTTTGTTCCAGGACGCGCCGAACGTTCGCGTCGATGCTCTCCCGGTCGGCAGCGACTATGTCGTATAGCGTCATGCCTTTAAGCTCTTGCTCCGCGTACCCGAGCGTCTCCTGGAAGGCGGGGTTGGACTCCACGATGCGCCGGGTCTCGACGTCCACGAGGAAGATGTTCTCCGTGGCTTGCTCGATCACCGCACGGTAGAGCCGCTCGCTTTGTCTTAGGGCCTCCTCGTTCTTCTTGCGCTCGGTAATGTCTAAGACCGTGCCAATGAAGCGCACCGCCCGTCCAGCTTCTTCGAAGAACGCCTGCCCCCGGGCCACCACCCACCGTT
>JALZFK010000332.1 GCA_030861585.1 Actinomycetota bacterium
ACGCCGCTGGCGTGAACTCGATCGCGCCCTCCTCGTTGCGGAACTCGACCTTCAAGTCGTCTTGGGCCTTCTCGATCCCGCCGAGTTGGTAGATGAAGTCCATGTGCCAGGAGGCGCGGCGGAACTCACCGTCGGTGGCGGACTGGAGCCCTACTTCCTCCTGCATCCGCACGACCTCCCGTATTGCGTCATCCTCGATACCACGCAGCTCTTCGGAGGAGATGCGTCCCGCCGCGGAGTCCTCGCGGGCCCGCAGCAGCTCGGGTGGACGAAGCAAGCTGCCGACATGATCGGCGCGGAACGGCGGCGTAGTACGGCTCAAGGTCGATCTTCCTCCTTTGTCCTAGATCAAACAACCGCAAATTTTAGTTACCGGCGGCCCCTTGCGCACCCGAAACGGGTTCGTGTCAATTATAGCAAGACATGGGCGGTAACGATCGTAGGCGTGTGGAGCACTACACCGAAAGAAGTGCCTGAAAAACGGCGGTTCTGGCTGTGAGGATACCTTAAGGGGGGCGTAGGGGAAGCGTCCCAAGAAACCACTGCAGATGCCGACGTTATGGCTACACTGACTAAGTCCACACCAGCTCTACCGCAGCGGTCCCGTTCCTTGTTCAGCCCCGGAAAGTAAGCTCAAAGGGCTGGGTATTTCCGGACCAACATGTCTAGTTTATCCCCGCCCCCCCAGGAACGGAGCCACGAGCGCCCTGGGCTGATGCTCCTTTGCAATACGCGACAAATCCTCATCGATTGCAGTGAAGAAGACGTCGAAGAGGCAGAGTTTTCTTCTCGGTTGTGCAACCGGCCCAGCGCTCGCACCTACAGTCGCAGGTCGAGTTTGGAGACGAACGCCACCCGCTCGAACAGCCCCTCGACGAAGATCACGTACTCGGGGTTCCTGCCCTCCATTATATAGTCATCCCCTCCTTTCTCACCGGCCGCTGCTGGTATCTTCGGCCGGTCGGGAACTCGCCCACGCTAGGGCATCCTCTAGACGGTCGTTGCCCCAGAAAAGCTCCTCGCCTACCACGAAGCTCGGGGCGCCGAAGATCCCGAACTCTTTAGCCCGCCGCGTCTGTTCGCGTAAGCGCAGCTTGCTCTCGGGCACTTGGGCCTGCTCGACGAGCTGCGCGCCCGGCTGCCCGAGCGAGTCGAGTATCGACCGGATCTCTACGGTGTCCCCGATCTCGCGATCTTCGGCGAAGTTGGCCCGGAAGACCGCTCGCACGAACTCGGGAAGCCAATGCTCGGACGTCCCTTTTGCGAGGCAAGCGACCCGGGCGGCGAGCAGGCAGTCGCGCGGGAAGCGTGATGGCTTAGTAAACGGGATGCCGTACTTGGCACACAGGCGCTCCACGTCTCGCCACATGTATCGTCCCTTCGTCGGGTAGACGTTGAAGGGTGAGTCGTGCCAACCCTGCTCTGCGAAGATGGGGCCCAAGAGGAAAGGTTCCCAAAGGACCGGTACGCCCGCCGCGGCGGTCGCATCCCCGATCCGGGCGGCGGAAAGATACGAGTACGTGCTCCCGAACTCGAACCAAAATCCTAAGCTAGCTGTGTTCGTGCTACCCCCAAATGAAGCTCCTCGACGTCCACTCCTTTGCTCGCAGCCTCCTGCTGGTGGGTTTGGTCTACCTACGGTCACCCTCCTTCGGTAAACGTGGTTTCTAGGCGAGTACCGTCCTACATCGGCGGTTGCGCAAGGCCGCGTAGGGCGGCCTCGGCTCCCTCGACCACGCTTTCAACGAGCTCGGCCGCGTTGGTAGGACTGGCCAGGCGCAAGGCCTGTCCAGCCCACAGCGACATGAACTCCGCGCGGTCCTGCCTTTGGGCCGCCGCCCGGACATCCTTGGTTAGGGCGTTTTGGACGGGGAAGGGTGGCAGTTCCTCCTCGTGCTCGCCTACCTCAACCAGGAACCGGTTCTTGATGCCACGTGCCGCCCTGCCGGAGAAGGCGCGCGTAACGGCCGTCTCATCCTCCGCGGCCTCCAACACCGCCCTCTTGAACTCGGGGTGAGCACCGCTCTCCTCGCAGGCGAGGAAGGCGGTCCCCATTTGGGTGGCTTCGGCGCCCAGGACAAGGGCCGCCG
>JALZFK010000336.1 GCA_030861585.1 Actinomycetota bacterium
CGGAGGTCCTACCCATCGACCCAGTAGCGCAGACCTCTAGGTGGATGGCAGCTGCCCGCGCTCGTGAAAGCCGCAGGCCCGACGCTCTCTTCGACGATCCTCTGGCTGCGGCTTTTGCCGGTCGAGAGGGTTTTGCTTGGCTGGAGGGCCTGGAGCTGTCTCGGTTGTGGGGCGGGCCGGGGCTTTATATCGTCATCCGCACCCGATTCTTCGATGACTTCCTACTAAGTAGCTGTTTTAGCACGGGAGCGAGGCAGATCGTCCTCTTAGCGGCTGGCATGGACGCGAGGGCCTTCCGCATAAGCTGGCCACCCCAAACTCGACTATACGAGCTTGATCGGCCCGAGGTTCTCGCCGCCAAGGGAACCGTTATAGATCGCACAGGAGCCCGGCCCGCTTGCGAGCGGCATGCGATAGGAGCGGACTTAGGAGGGCACCCTTCTTGGTCGGAGGCACTCTTAGAAGCGGGCTACGAAGTACGAGAGCCGTCCGTATGGCTGGTAGAGGGTCTGCTCTTTTACATGAGCGAAGGTGTGGTGCACCAGCTCCTAGACACAGTGAGCGCTCTGGCTGCGCCTGACAGTCGCTTGGGCGCGGACCTGGTGAACGAGGACCTCTTGAGATCGCCGACGATGTGGCCCTTGTTGTCGACCTTTGCGTGGCGCGGCCTGGTGGGGTGCTTTGGCACCAACCATCCGGAGGCACTGTTCTTCGAGCACGGTTGGGAGTCACAGGCAATTCAGCCCGGCGAGCAGGGGGCGAATTATGGGCGCTGGCCCTACCCGCTAGCACGTCGGGAGGTACCCAACGTGCCGCGGATCTTCCTAGTCAGGGCCCGACGCAGAGGAGGTCGAATGGGTTGAGAGAAGACTCCGTGGGCGGTGGCGATCACCTCGGTACTCCCGTGATTTGCCAACGGAAGGGCTTGATGTACTGGCTGCAGGGTAAGCCGGGGTCTGAATCCTCATCGGTGGATTGATTTGATGGAGGAAGGAAAAAGATGAACAAACGCGTCGTGACCGCGCTCCTTATTCCCGGACTGACCACGCTCGCTCTCTACCGCTACCAGCGGCACCTCATTTCGCGCCTCCTGGGGCTTCCGCCTGCGCTTTATGACGTGGCCGTGGAGCGCGGCCTGCGCGTCCTGATGCCGGACGGCGCCGAGCTAGTTGCGGATCGTTACCGCCCGCGAGTGCCAGGCCGTTTCCCCACAATTCTTGTCCGCACGCCCTACGGGCGCAAGAACTTTGCTACTGCTTTTCTGCTGCGGCGCATAGGGGAACGCGGCTACAACGTGCTGATCCAGGATGTGCGTGGACGCTTCGACTCTGAGGGGGAGTTCGACGTCTTCGCCGGCGAGGATGCCGACGGCCAGGCGACGATCAAGTGGATCTCCGAGCAGCCCTGGTTCGACGGATCTCTGGGTTTGTGGGGAATGAGCTACCTGGCGTATGTGCAATGGGCCGTGGCGTCTGAGGTCCCGCCTTACCTCAAGGCTATAATGCCGCAGATCGGTGCTTCATATACCTACCCGATCATCTACCCGGACGGGGCGTTCAACCTGGACCTTGCCCTCCCGTACTCCATCCTCATCGAGGAGCAAAACGCCAACCCGGATGCCTCGTTCCTCGAGAGCCTCCTTCGGTCGCTCAGAGTTCGACGTAAGCTCCTGCGCGGGTTCATGCACTTGCCCGTAGGGGAGGCGGACGTAGCGGTATTGGAGCCCCCGAGGGCCTTTTACCGCGACTGGCTCGCTCACCCGGAGCCCGGAGAGGCCTACTGGCGAGCTCGGGACCACAGCGGTCAGGTCCACGAGGTGAAGGCCCCGACGTATCTGTTCTCCGGTTGGTACGACTTCTTTTTGCGCGAGCTCCTGGACGATTACGAGACCCTGATCGCCGCGGGAAAAACGCCTTACTTGACCATCGGGCCTTACCCGCATGGATCGTTCCGCATGCTCACAGAAGTCCTGCGCGAGACCTTCGCGTGGTTCGACCTACACTTGAAGGGTGAATTACAGGGCGAGACGCGGACGAAGCCGGTGCGGCTGTACGTTATGGGTTCAGACGAGTGGCGTGAGTTCGACGCCTGGCCCCCGCCCTCCAAAGAAACGCGCTACCACCTGCACTCCGGCGGGCGGCTCTCTTTAGAAGCGCCGCCTCCTGAAGCCCCGCCGGACCGCTACCGCTACGACCCTGCCGACCCCACGCCCGCGGTCGGTGGACCGCTCTTCGGTTTGTGGGGGAAGCGGGGCGCCGTGGACAACCGCGAGCTGGAGTCGCGATCGGACGTGCTCGTCTACACAACGCCTCCACTTGAGGGTGACGTGGAGGTCATCGGCCCGGTGTGCCTGGAGCTCTACGTGCATTCGAGTCTGGAGCACGCCGACTTCTTCGGGAGGCTGTGCGACGTTCAGCCGAGCGGTGCATCCCTCAACGTCTGCGATGGGCTATTCCGCCTGGCACCGGGCACGGGAGAGCCGCAGGCGGACGGTAGTTTGCGTGTCGAGATCGATATGTGGGCAACTGCGCACCGTTTCCGGCGGGGCCACCGCATCCGGCT
>JALZFK010000359.1 GCA_030861585.1 Actinomycetota bacterium
GTTCTCGGCCGGGACCCGCACGTCTTCGAAGGAGATCTCGGCGTGCCCGTGCGGAGCGTCGTCGTAGCCGAAGACGTGGAGGGCGCGCTCTATCTTGACGCCTTCGGTATCCATCGGGATCAGGATCATGGACTGCTGCTCGTGCTTTTGGGCCTCGGGGTCGGTCTTGCCCATGAAGATGCAAATCTTGCAGCGGGGGTCCAAGGCCCCCGTCTGCCACCACTTGCGGGCGTTTATGACGTACTCCTCCCCGTCGCGCTCGATGCGGCCCTGGATGTTCGTCGCATCCGAAGAGGCTACGTCGGGCTCGGTCATCGCGAAGCACGAGCGGATCTCGCCGTTTAAGAGGGGATAGAGCCACTTCTCCTGCTGCTCGGGTGTCCCGTAGCGCACCAAAACCTCCATATTGCCCGTGTCGGGTGGCGAGCAGTTGAAGACCTCGGGGGCTATGGGGGAGCGGCCCATGATCTCGCACAACGGCGCGTATTCGAGGTTAGTGAGGCCCGCACCAAACTCGGAATCGGGGAGAAAGAGGTTCCACAGACCCTCGGCCTTCGCCTTCTCTTTGAGCTCCTCCATGACCGGGGGCACCGTCCAGCGGCTCTCGGCGGCGTTTAGCTGATCGTAGAAGGTTTTCTCATTGGGGTAGACGTGCTTGTCCATGAACTCGGCGAGTTCGGTCCTGAGCTTCTGCACTTTCTCCGAATAATCGAAATCCATCGTCGCCCTCCTAGTAGGCCTCTGGCAATAACTTTGCTCGGCGCACGAATGCCGGCTGAGTCCCCTTCTTCGCCGGACGGTACCCCTACGAGCAATTCTGGCACGGGGTGGTTACCGCCGCAACCGGCTTCTGTGGCGCTAAGGCGTCCTTTTGCTCGCGAACTTTCTACGACTGACGGAGCGTGGGCATCGCGGCGAACACCAGGGCGCGGCCGTAGACGGTGGTCGAGGCGTAGCTTCCCACACCCAGCGCGATGCCTACCAATACGACCGGCCCGCCGGATCTCCACCAGAGGCCGAGCGATTCGTCGTACACCGCTAGTGGCATGGAGACGAAGATGGTCCCGAGCAGGCCAAGAGCGATCATCGCTAGACCGAGCGTCTGCCGGAGCAGCGAGACGTCGTGCGACACCATATACGGTAAGACGAGCTCATAATAGGCGGCGCTTATCCCCATAAACATCGATAGCAGGATGGCATACGATGGTAGGGAGATACCCTCGCCACCCAGGCCCAGCAGCCAGCTAAGCAACGCGTAGGTAACGTTGAGCGGGTTGGTCACTCCCAGCATTCTGGCTACAGTGGCGGTGATGGACCAGGTAGCGGCGAGCGCGGCGGTCCCGGCGAAGCTGCCCAGCAGCACCGCGCCTACCTCCCGCCGGCGGGATGGATCGGTGGGCCGTCGAGGATGGGCGCGTGTTCCCCACCACACCATCAGCAGCGGCAGCCCCACCGCCAGCAGCAGCAACCAGATCAAGCGGATTCCCAACGCCGGTATGTGGATCCGGTCGAGGACCTCGGGACCGAATACCGCGCCTAAGGCCAGGAAAACGGCGATGTACACCGACGAGCCGGCGAGGTGTGCGGTCAGGAAACGTGGGTAAGGTACCTTGAATAGGCCGCAGGCGACAACCGTAGCGTAGCGCAGGCCCGGTATGGCACGCCCGATGGCGATGGTGCCCCAGCCGCCGCGGGCGACCAGCGCTTCGCTACGGGCGAGTTGTTTCGGGCCCAGATGCACGTAGCGGCCGTAACGCTCGACCAGCGTGCGCCCGCCGCGCCGGATGATAGCGTACAGACCGCTGGCTCCGATCGAGGAAGCTACTGTCAGCATCACGAAGAACAGCCCAAGTTCCGACACGGACCCGCTCGCCCCCGTGCCGACAAAGACGATCAGAACGTCCGTGGGGATCGGCATGGGTATGCCCAGCTCCTCGACCACGATCGCCAGAAGAACCGCCACGAAGCTGTGTTGTGCTAACGAACCCAGCATATCGTCTTCATGGCCGATGCTCCCACAGCTAAAACCTGTGGGTTTCTCGCCCCCCGATCGGCACTATCTCACTGTCGGCTCTCCGATAGTGGTGCTCCTGCCTGTGTAGGATATACTTACCGTGACACTGTGGTCTACATCCAACCCGCACCCGCAGTAGGAACACTAACGCCAGTTGGTAAGAGATCTTTAAGAACTAACCTACCATGTCTCTAATACATTTGCGAGTGTTTCTCTCGAGCCGCGGTAGCATGAGCAAACGGATCTGACGCCGCCGATAAGACAGCGTGCCAGACCAAGGCTGCTTCCACTTTTTACGCGCTGCCGATGAGGATGCCTGAGGCGAAGACTAGGGCACCGCCGAGGACGACCTGTAAGGCAGAGACGAGAAAGCTCATCCTGAAGTAGCGGTAGCGGATGAATGAGATAGCGAGCAGCTCGAAACCGACCACCCCGAAGGCCACGTAGAGCGCCACGCCTGCTTGTGAGAGAAGGAAGGGTAGGGTGTGCAGGATACCGCCGACGAAGGTCGCGAAGCCCGTGATCGCCCCGCGCGAGAACGGATGCCCCCGTCCGGTGAGCGTCCCATCGTCCGAAAGCCCCTCGGAGAAGCCCATGCTGATCGCCGCTCCAACCGCCGCCGCCAAACCCACCAGGAACGTCACCCGCGAATCACCGGTAGCAAAAGCCGTCGCGAAGAGCGGCGCCAACGTCGAGACAGACCCGTCCATCAACCCTACCAGGCTCGGCTGCACCACCTTCAACACCAGGTTCTTGCTGTGCCC
>JALZFK010000373.1 GCA_030861585.1 Actinomycetota bacterium
GCTGGCGCTGCCCCCCCGAGAGGCTCTCCCCACGCTCCGAAAGGAGCGTATCGTACCCCTCCGGCAGCTCTCGAATAAAAACGTCCGCCCCCGCAAGCCGGGCGGCCTCCTCTACCTCCGCCATCGACGCTCCAGGCCTGCCGTAAGCTATGTTCTCCGCCACCGTGGCCCTAAAGAGCATCGGCTCCTGCGGCACGAACGTCACGGAGTCCCGCAAAGACTTCAGGGTGAAGTTCCTGACGTCCTCGCCGTCCACTAGGACGTGGCCACCTTGCGGATCGTAGAGGCGGGCGAGGAGGCTCGTGATGGTCGTCTTGCCCGCGCCGCTGACGCCCACGAGCGCCACGCGCGAGCCGGGCTCCACATCGAAGTTCACTCCGCGCAAGACCTCCCCAGCCTCCTCCTCGTAGGCGAAGCGGACGTCCTGGAACGTAACGCGGCCCGTAAGCGGCGGCGCCGGGCGGGCGTCGGGGACCTCTTTGACGGTCGGCTCGGCAGTGAGGAGCTCGACTATGCGCTCGCCGGAGACGAGGGATTTACCGATCTGGTTTACCTGCCGGCTAAGGGCCCACAAAGGAGAGAGAAAGAGCCCTAGGTAGGAGACGAAGACCGTCAGGCCGCCGACGGAGAGGGTGCCGGCGAGCACCTGTTGCGTCCCGAAGTACAGGACAAGCGCGGTACCCGCACCGCCGACGACGCCGAGCAGGATGCTGAACTTCGCCTCTATAGCCGAAGAATCCACGCTCGCGGTTAAAGAGTCCCGGCTCTCTTTTCGGAAACGGTCTATCTCGTCGTCCTCGCGGGCGAAGATCTTAACCGCCCTGATACCGGTTACGGCCTCTTGGATCACGCTGGCTATGGCCCCCTCCTTCGCGCGCACCACGCGCATCCTTTCGATCAGCGCCTGCCGGTAGCGCCTCACCGCCAGGAACAGAAAAGGCACGCTGAGGAGCGCGAGCGCGGTCAAGGACGGGCTCATCCAAAGCATGACGACGAGCATCCCGATGAAGATGAGGAACGAGGAGCCGACCTCGACGACGGAGTCTACGAGCAAACTGCGGACCTCCTTGACATCGCTGGTGACGCGGGTGATGGTATCGCCGGTCCGCCGTGATCCGTGGTAATCGAGCCCTAGATCGTGCACTTTAC
This sequence comes from Actinomycetota bacterium, assembly GCA_030861585.1. Classification (GTDB taxonomy): domain Bacteria; phylum Actinomycetota; class Rubrobacteria; order Rubrobacterales; family Rubrobacteraceae; genus Rubrobacter_F. The sequence goes on from JALZFK010000373.1 coordinate 1,150, forward strand.
GATATAGAGCGTCCCGCATGTCGAAGACGGTCTCCTGACCGAGCTTCTGGAGTAGATAACGCCTTACGGCTGCCACACCCCGGCTAGCCGTGGAGACGACGACGAGCAACACAGCAATGCCGACGAGGAGGACTTGCTCGTTCACCGCAACGGGCAGCGTTTGTTGGCCGAGCACGTAGTCCAGGATCAGAGCCAACGGCCACGGCTGGGCGAGGCTCGTACCCGTCTCGAGGAGGAGCAGTACGAGAGCGAGAAAAAGGCCTTTGCGGCGCGGCTTGAGGAACGGTACGAAGTACGAGAGCGCCGTTTTGGTGCGCCGAAGGCTATCAATGCTAGTCAAAAATCTCTTCTTAAACACGGAGTTAGGATACCGCACCGCGAAGAAGTAGAATGTGTTGACGATACCAGCAGAGCCCGAAAGGGCAAAGGAGCGCGTAGCGTGGCGCACAAGGTCGTGGCCGCAGTAGAAGATTTGATGTTTAGGAGCAAGATCTCGGAGACCGCCGGCCAACTCGGCATCGAGGCGTCCTTCCCCCGCGACCCCAAGAAGCTCATGGAGCAGGCAACCCAGTCCCGGCCGGACCTCCTCGTCCTCGACCTCAACTCGATGCGCTTCGAGCCACTAGAGCTCCTCAAGATGCTCAAGTCCGGCGAGGCTACGAGGGACATCCCCGTCGTCGGCTTTCTCTCCCACGTGCAGAAGGATCTGGCTATCGTAGCCCGAGAGTCCGGCTGTGACCGTGTTGTGGCCCGGAGCGCCTTCACCAGGGAGCTGCCAAACATACTGGCCGGCGGTTTCGATGCCTGAGGACGGCCACTGGGAGCGCCTGTCCTCGGAGAAGCTCATAGAGACCCCGTACTTCGCCCTGCGCTCGGACAAACTCCGCCTGCCCGACGGGGCTATCAAAGACCCCTACTACGTCATCGAACGCCCTGACGCCGCTATAGTCTTCCCACTGACTAAGGAAGGAGAGGTGGTCCTGGTGCGCCAGTACCGGCCTGCGATAGGTAAGATGGAGCTTGGGCTGCCAGCGGGCCTTGTAGAGGAGGGCGAAGATCCAGAGAAAGCGGCCCGGCGAGAGCTCTTGGAGGAGACCGGCCACGCGGGAGGCGAGTGGGAGCTCTTGGGGATCGTGGCTTCTTCGCCGAGCCTCAAGGACAACTGGGCGCATCTCTTCCTCGCCCGGGATGTCGAGCATTCCGCGTCCCAACAGCCCGACGAGCACGAGCGGCTCGAGGTCGTGTTGGTGCCTGTCGGGGAGCTCTTGCCGAAAGTCTCCGCTGGCGAAATCGTCAGCTCCAGCG
>JALZFK010000383.1 GCA_030861585.1 Actinomycetota bacterium
AACGCCGCCCGCAACGTAGTCGGCCTCATGCCTCACCCCGAGCGCGTCTCGGACAAAGCTCTTGGCTCGGACGAGGGCCTCAAGGTCTTCGAGTCCGTTCTCTCTTTCGCGGGGGCGCGAGTTTGAACATACAGGAGACCTACGCTGCCCTGGGGCTTTCGGACTTCGAGTACGATCGCATCCTGGAGCTCATGGGTCGGGCGCCGAACTACTTGGAGCTCTCGCTGTTCAGCGTGATGTGGAGCGAGCACTGCGGTTACAAGAACTCCCGGCCCCTTCTCAAGCGATTCCCGAACGCGGGGCCGCGGGTCTTGCAGGGGCCCGGGGAAAACGCAGGAGTGATCGAGGTAGGTGATGGCTGGGCGCTTGTATTCAAGATGGAGAGCCACAACCACCCTTCGGCGGTCGAGCCTTACGAGGGGGCGGCCACCGGTGTCGGCGGTATTATCCGAGACGTCCTGGCGATGGGGGCAAGGCCTGTCGCCCTGCTCGACTCGCTCAGGTTGGGACCCTTAGAAGATGAGCGAAACCGTTACCTGTTCCGGGAGGTCGTGCGCGGCATTGGGGGGTACGGGAACGCGATCGGGGTGCCGACCGTTGGCGGCGAGGTGGAGTTTGCCCCGGCGTACTCCGGAAACCCTCTGGTGAACGCGATGTGCATAGGCCTCGTCCGGGCCGACGATTTCTTGCGGGCGCGCGCGGTAGGCGAGGGTAACCTCGTCATCCTCTTCGGGGCCAAGACGGGTAGGGACGGCATCCACGGCGCCACCTTCGCCTCCGACGAGCTCTCCGAAGAGTCCGAGGAGAAACGCCCCAACGTGCAGGTCGGTGACCCATTCGCTGGAAAGATGCTCGTCGAGTGCTCTTTGAACCTGCTCGAGAAGGACTTGCTCGTCTCGCTCCAGGACCTCGGCGCGGCAGGCATCACCTCTTCGGCCTCCGAGATGGCGGCGAAGGGTGGTGTTGGGATCGAGATAGACGCGGATTTGGTCCCACTGCGAGAAGAGGGCATGCAGCCGTGGGAGATAGTCATCTCCGAGTCCCAGGAACGCATGCTCGCCATAGTCGAGCCAGAGAAGGCCGAAGAGGTCCTTTGCGTCGCCGAACGGTTCGAGCTCGCCGCCGCCCTCATAGGCCGCGTGTCCGGGCATGGGGATCTACTTATCCGGCACGAAGGCGAGGTCGCCGGTACCGTCTCCGCCCGCCACCTCGCCGACGCTCCTGTTTACGAGCGCGAGGTGGTGCCCCCCGTCTACCTCGAAAAAGCACGGGAGCCGGACCTCGAAAAGATTCCCAAGCCCGAGGACCACGGCTCCGCTCTCCTCGCTATGCTCGCTCACCCGAACCTCTGCTCCCGGCGCTCCGTCTACGAGCAGTACGACCACGAGGTGGGTACCGACACCGTCGTCCTCCCCGGCGCCGACGCCGCTGTGATGCGAATAAAGGGCACGTCCATAGGCTTTGCTGCCACCGTTGACTGTCGGGGCCGTTACTGCTACCTCGACCCGAAAGGCGGCGGGGCGGCCGCCGTCGCCGAAGCTTACCGCAACCTCTCCTGCGTGGGGGCCGAGCCGGTCGCCCTGACCGACTGTTTGAACTTTGGCAGTCCCGAGAAGGCCGACGCGTACTATCAGTTCGCGTCGTGCATCGAGGGAATGGCCGAGGCCTGCGAGGTTTTGGGTACCCCGGTTGTGAGCGGGAACGTTAGCCTGTACAACGAGAACGAGGGGGAGGCCGTCTACCCCACGCCGGCCGTGGGTATGGTGGGTGTTTTCGATGACGTGGGCCGGATGGCGACGCCCGGCATAAAGCGCGAGGGAGACGCGCTCGTGCTCGTGGGCGACTTTCGGCCCGCTTTAGGTGGCTCGGAGTACCTGGAGGTAGTGCACGGCAGGGTGGCCGGGGCGCCGGCCGTGCCGGATCTCACGTCCGAGAAAGCGGTCTCGGACGCGGTGCGGCGTGCGATCTCCTCCGGCCTCGTTAACACGGCCCACGACCTTTCGGGTGGGGGTCTAGCGGTCGCGCTTGCCGAGATGTCGCTAATGGGCAGTATAGGGGTGGAAGCCCAACTCCCCTTGCCGGGGGTACGGCAGGACGTGGCCCTTTTTGGGGAGGTCGGAGGGTGCATACTCCTTGCGGTTCCCGAAGAGAAGTTGGGGAAGCTTGAGGCGATTCTAGAGGGGGTACATCATACCCAGATCGGGCACACGGGCGGAGAGAGGCTGAAAGTGTCGGGCTCCGTGGACCTGGGGCTCGACGAACTGCGGGCGGCCTACGAACGGGATCTGTTCGAACGGCACGCCCCGGAAGGAGGTCACCTTGGATAGCGTTCCCCCGAACGACTCCTACCTTGACGGCTCCGCGGGCAAGCCGAAGGAGGCCTGCGGGGTGTTCGGCATCTACTCTCGAGCGCTCGTGGGCGAGCTCGCCCAGCGCACGTACTTCGGCTTGTATGCGCTGCAGCATAGGGGGCAGGAGTCGGCGGGGATCGCGATCTCCGATGGGGAGCGAACGGTGGCCATGCGCGAGATGGGTCTCGTCTCGCAGGTCTTCGACGAGCGGCGGCTCGCGTCGCTCGAAGAGGGTCACATAGCCCTCGGGCACGTCCGCTACTCGACGACCGGGAGTGCCTCTTGGGAGAACGCCCAGCCCGAGTTCCACGGTCGGGGGGAAGTGAACGTCGCCGTCGCCCACAACGGCAACCTCGTCAACGCGCTTCCCTTGAGGCGCGAGCTCGAGGAGGAGGGCTTCGATTTCGAGTCTACTTCGGATACCGCGGCCATCGCGGCGTGTGCCGTCGCGGAGCTGGAGAAGGGGCAAACGGTGGCGGAGGCGGTTTTGTGGGCCATGCGGCGTCTTAAGGGGGCGTACTCGATCGCCATGATCTTCCGGGACAAGCTCGTAGCCTTTAGGGACCCGCACGGCTTTCGTCCTTTGTGTATCGGAGAAGTAGAGGGCGGCTACGTCGTCTCCAGCGAGACCTGTGGCCTCGACATCATCGGTGCCAAGTTCTTGAGGGACGTCGAGCCCGGCGAGGTCGTCGTGATAGACGACGAAGGGCTAAAGAGCTACTGGGCGGAGGAAGCGCGCCGCGCCCTGTGCGTCTTCGAGTACGTGTACTTCGCCCGTCCCGATTCCCGCTTCGACGGGAAGGAGGTTGGGGGTTCCAGGCAGAGGATGGGTGAGATCCTGGCCGAAGAGGCGCCCGCCGAGGCCGACGTGGTCATCCCGGTACCGGACTCCGGGATCATGGCGGCGGTCGGATACTCCAAGCAGAGCGGGATACCGTTCGCGGAGGGCCTCATAAAGAACCG
>JALZFK010000401.1 GCA_030861585.1 Actinomycetota bacterium
TCTTTATCCGGGACGCAAACGAGGCGAACGCCTTTTCCAAGCTCTCTCGCTACGAAACGGCGATAGAGCGGAGTCTCTATAAGGCCTTGCACGAACGACGTTGACGTATCTGGGGGTTCAAGGTAAGGCCTCTAAAGAGAAAATGGCTTTGTTTTGTAAAATGTAGCAGAGCTACCATATAGCTTTCGAGGCGATTCCCTCTTCACTCACTCCCTACACAAGGAGCCGTACTTGTTGCCGCTCAAGGTATATAGGCTCCTTCTGCGAGCCCGAGCTGCTTCGCGGCTAGGTCGCATAGCAAAGCACCTCCACCTCGCCGCTTGCCCAGCGCCTTGAAGACCATAGAACGTAAGTCGGGGACCTCTGGTTAGATATCCTGCTTCTAGGTTCGTCAAGATCGTAGCCCAGATACCAGCGGATACTGAGGCGGTCGGCAACGATCTCCATAAGGAGGCGCTCGGAGCGTAAATCCTCGAAAAAGAGGACGAGTTGGAGCTTGAAGAAGACCACCGGGTCAACGCTGGGTCGGCCACAAGCGGCGTAGAGGTCCTCGACCAAATCTCTCACGAACGAGAGGTCCAGGGCCTTTTGCAGGCGGCGGTAGAAGTTGTCGTTGTGGGTTCTCGAAGGGCACGTTTCAGTCGGTCCGCCATGTAACGCAGATTTAACCCGGCGTTTACAAAAGTGAAACTAAAGGCTGGATACGATGCCCTATGATCTCGCGTTGAAGATATGGGTCGGAGACCGAGCCGCTGCAGACTTTGAAGGCTACCCGGCGTAGTGATCGGAGAGGAGAGCGTTTGAATAGAGCTGCGCAATCGAGGCTGCTAACGATGACGGGCCTTCTAGTCCTGTCGCTCGTCGTCTTCGCAGCGTGCGGTGGTGGCGGTGGCCAGGGCGGCGGTGGCGGGCAAGGGGCTTCGAGCATCAATGGGGCAGGAGCCACGTTCCCGGCTCCAGTTTACGACGCGATGTTTAGGCAGCTCGCCGAGGAGCAGGGTCCGCAAGTCAACTATCAGGCCATAGGCTCCAGCGGCGGACGCCAGCAGTTCGTCCAGCGGACGGTGGACTTTGGGGCGAGCGACGAGCCGATGAAGCAGGAACAAGAGCAGGAGGCCGGGGGCAATCCGCGGCATATCGCTACGGTCGGGGGCGCCGTTGCCGTAGCGTATAACCTCGAACGTGTGGAAGAGCTCAACCTCACGGGAAATGTGCTTGCCAACATCTTCCTCGGCAACATCACCAACTGGAACGACCCGGCGATCGGTGAGCTGAACCCGGGCACGAACTTGCCGGATGCCGAGATAGCCGTCGTGCACCGCTCGGACGGCTCGGGCACCACGAACATCTTCACCAACTACCTAGCGGCCGTCAGTCCCCAGTGGAGGAACGGCCCGGGCGCGGGTGGCGAGGTCGACTGGCCAACCGGTATCGGTGGCGATGGCAACGACGGAGTCGCGGGCCAGATACAACAGACCCCCAACTCCATAGGGTACGTGGGATTGGAATACGCCATAGCCAACAACCTTCCCTACGCTAACATCGGAGAGAGCGCCGGAAACTTCGTCGAGCCGAGCACCGATAGCGCACGGGCGGCGATCGAAGCCGCGGACATTCCCGAGGATCTCAAGGTTACGGTCTCCTCGGCCAATCCTCAAGGGCAGGGCGTCTATCCGATCAGCGGTCTGACCTGGATACTGGTGCGCCAGCAGATGGACGACCTGGCGAAGTGTCAGGCGGTTGCCCAGATGGCCTGGTTCGCAACGCATGAGGGGCAGCAACTTGCCCCCGAGCAGAACTACGTCCAGATACCAGACAACGTGGTGTCCATCGACGAAGAAGCCATTCGAAGTATGGAGGCCGAGGGCCAGCCGTGCTACGAAGGGTAGAGGCGTACTGCGGACGAGCGAGGGAGGCCCTTCGGGGTCTCCCTTCCCACACGGTTTGAAGCCATCCTTTGACCAGTATAGGTATTTGAAGAAGAGGCGAGATCTTGAACTTACTCAAGCACCTACGTAAGGGACACGTGAGCGACACTATCTTCGCGGCTATAGCTTTGCTTTTCGGTTTATCCATCCTGGTTATCATGGTTGGTATAGTCGTGCAGCTCTGGCTAGAGAGCTCCCAATCCCGGTCGGAGTTCGGCTGGAACTTCATATGGAGCACCGCATACAGTCCTGCTACCGGCGAGTATGGAGCTCTGGTCTTCATCTATGGGACCCTCGTGACGGCCTTTATAGCCATCCTACTGGCCGGTCCCGTGGGAGTTGGCATCGCCGCGTATCTGGTTGAGATCGCGCCGGCGCGCGTTAATCAGATAGTAGGTTTCACCGTGGAACTTCTGGCCGCTATACCTTCCATAGTCTACGGGCTGTGGGGCTTCTTCGCTCTGGCGCCGTTCTTGAGAGAGTGGGTCGTGCCACCCTTGCAGGCCGTTCTGGGTTGGGTACCCCTGTTCAGCGGTACGTTCTTCGGTCCGACGGTCTTCACGGCGGGCGTAGTGCTCTCCATAATGATCCTGCCCACAGTGGCCGCCGTTTCCCGCGATGTGATAAGGGCCGTCCCAGGCGACCAGAGGGAGGGGATGTTGGCCTTGGGCGCGACGCGTTCGGAAATGTTCCGTTATGCCGTGCTGCCGTACGCCGGAAGCGGGGTACTCGGCGCCATAATCCTGGGTTTGGGGCGGGCGGCCGGAGAAACCATGGCGGTTACCTTCATCATTGGGAATAGTCCTCAACTTTTCTCTTCGCTCTTCGATCAGGGAGCGACGCTGGCCAGCATCATTGCCGGGCAGTTTCCAGAGGCAGGGGGTCTCTTGCTCTCCGTGCTGATCGAACTCGGCATGATCCTTTTCGTGATAACCATACTTATAAACGTTAGCGCACGTCTCATCGTTGCCCTTATCAGCAAGAGACCCACAGGAGGTGTGCGAGCGTGAGCAGTTTAGCCGGAACCTCGAGCCGCTACAGACGGCGGAAGTTCGTGAACGGGGTAATGACGGTACTGGCGTATGCCTGTACCGTGGCCGCGATTCTTCCGCTAACATGGATCATAATTTACGTGATAATCAAGGGTGCTGGAGCTTGGAACAGCGAGTTCTTTACCGAGCTACCGCGGCTTTACGGGGGTGGCGGCGGCGTAAGAAACGGCATCTTCGGAACGTTAGAGATCGTTGGTCTCGCGACCTTGATGGGGGTTCCGGTGGGCGTCATGGCGGGAATCTATCTGGCGGAGTATGGGGATAACCGCTTAGGGAGCCTCATAAGGTTTATGGCCGATACGTTGACCGGCATACCCTCGATCGTGGTCGGTCTCTTCGCTTTCGGTATAGTAGTAGCTAGCACGGGCGGATTCAGCGCGTTCGCTGGGGCGGTCGCCCTGGCTATTCTGATGATTCCGGTCATCACCCGAACGTCCGAGGAGATAATCCGCCTGGTACCGGCCTCCCTTCGGGAGGCGTCCTTAGGGCTTGGGGTGCCGAGGTGGAAGACGATTATGCGCGTGGTCGTGCCCACAGCCCTAAGCGGCATCGTCACCGGCGTACTGCTCGCGGTGGCCCGGGTGGCCGGCGAGACGGCGCCTCTGATATTGACGATCCTGGGTACGAACTTCTCTATCAGCCCGAACATATTTAACGGTCCGTCGACGACCCTCTCGCTCCAGATATACCAGTTGGGCGGTCAACCCTCCCCGCAGGTGGTCGAGGTGGCCTGGGGCGCGGCCCTCTTGCTGGTGCTCATAGTGCTGGGAACCAGCATAGCGGCGCGCTTGATCTTCAGGGGCCAGGGCATAAGCGGTAGGGGATAAAGAAACGAGGTTAGGAAAGGAGCGGCAGGGGTATGGAGCCCAGGGAAACCACAAAGGAGCAAGACTTGGATAGGGACGGGGTAAACGAGCCAGAACCTCAAAGGGAAGGCACCACCCGACACTCTACCGAGATCCAAGGCTCTCCTAGAGATCAAGGTGTGGAGCCTGCCACCAAATCCGTTGCGACGGTCGAGCATCTCGATATGTACTACGGTGCGTTCAAGGCTCTTGAAAACGTTAATATAACTATAGAGCGGAATAGGGTTACAGCCCTGATAGGCCCGTCGGGTTGCGGCAAGAGCACCTTTATCCGTAGCCTGAATCGTATGCATGAGATCATTCCTGGCGCCCGGGTAGAAGGCAAAGTGCTGCTCGAGGGCGAAGACATCTATGCCGGCGAAGTGGACCCGGTACGGGTACGGCGCAGAGTAGGGATGGTATTCCAGAAGCCCAACCCCTTCCCGACCATGTCGATCTACGACAATGTGATCGCCGGGATCAAGCTCGTCGGCAAGCGAAAGAAGTCCGAGCTGGATGAGATCGTTGAGAGAACTCTGAGGCAAGCTGCCCTCTGGGAAGAGGTTAAGAACAAGCTTAAGGACAGCGGGACATCCCTCTCCGGCGGCCAGCAGCAGCGTTTGTGTATCGCTCGTACGCTGGCGATCGAGCCCGAACTCATCTTGATGGACGAGCCGGCAAGCGCCTTGGACCCGGTCTCGACCCAGAAGATAGAAGACGCGATGGACGAGCTCAAGAAGAGGTACACGGTAGTGATTGTTACGCACAACATGCAGCAGGCAGCACGAATCTCGGACTACACAGGCTTTTTCTATATAGAGAACATGGGAGACCCAGGCAAGCTCTGGGAATTCGACGAGACGGACAAGATATTCTCCTCGCCCAGCCGCAAGGAGACGGAAGACTACGTGACCGGTCGCTTCGGCTAGGGGGTCGGAAGATGCCCCGCGAGACTTTCCAGCAAGAGCTCGACCGGTTGGTCGAGGAGGTCCTGGAGCTTGGCCGGGAGGTCGAGTCCAGTCTTGGCACGATGGTTCTGGCCCTTGAGTCCCACGACGCCGAAGTGGCCTCCCGCGAGCTCGGGGTGGACGCTCGCTATAAGGAGCGGGGGGCGGAGATCGACGAGGAGTGCCTGGTCCTGCAGGCCCGCCAGGCCCCGGTGGCTCGGGACTTGAGGCTCGTGTATATGGTGCAGGCCGTGACGAACCACCTGGTGCGCGCCGGCACCTTATGCGAGCACATCTGCCGTTCGATCTCCGAGACCGCCGACGCCGAGCGCGACTCCGATCTCGAGACCACCCTCTTGGAGATGTCCCACGGCGCCCGCGACCTTTTCCGGCGGGGCCTCGACATCTTCGAAGCCCGCGACATAGACCGCGCTCGCGATCTGGAGGCCGCCGACGATAAGGTCGACCTTCTGTACTCGGAGGCTATGAACCTCGCGGTAAACCCGGATGAGGAGGGGATAGGCTCCCCCGAGTGGCGCATTCGCGCCGCCCTCACGGTGCACTACCTCGAACGCATCGCCGACCACGGCGTGGACATCGGCGCGTGCGCCGTCTTCCTTGTCACCGGGGAGCGTATAGAGAGCGCCATGCGCCAGTACCGCGACCGCAATCTCGACCAATACGACGACTAGCCGCAGATCCCCAAAGCCACCCGCTCGTAAATATCTGCTACAATTGAGGCGTAGGTTCGCTTGGTGAACGGGTGGTTTTGTGTCCGGTTTGAGGCTTACGCAGAAAAGCAAATACGCGGTGCGGGCGCTCACGGAGCTCGCGCTCGACGATTGCGGATCCCCTTTGGGGGTGTACGAGATCGCGCGCAGGCAGCGTATCCCCGAGAGGTTCCTGGAGCAGATCTTCGGCGAGCTTCGCCGTGCCGACATCCTCGAGAGCCACCGCGGGGCGCGGGGCGGGTTCTGTTTCGCGGTGCCGCCGGAGGAGGTGACCGTCCTTGAGGTCGTCGAGATCCTGGACGGCGAGGTCCGCCCGGCGCGCTGCTCGGCCGGCGGAACCTGCTACATCGCCGACGCTCCCTTATGCGCGACCAGCAAGGTTTGGGAAGAGGCGCGCTCCGCCCTAGAGAGCGTCTTCGGCCGCTATACCATAGCCCAGATCGCCGCCGAAGAACGCGAGAACCGTGCAGCCCGCGCCGAGGCGGATACCGGAGCGCAAGCCGAGCCCGCCGGAGCATCCTTCACCCGATAAACGAACCTGCTCGCGGATCTCCGAAGGAGCTTGAAGCGTGCCTGCGAGCGCACCTTCGAGGTCGCACCGAGCTGATCGGAACCCCGGTCGAGGTCGGAGAGGCGACCTACCGCATGACGTACCCGGCGGGGGCGGATGCCCTGATCGACGAAGAGGACTTTGCTCGAGACGAGCGCCTCCCTTACTGGGCCGAGCTCTGGCCGAGCGCCGTAGCGCTGGCGCGTCGCGTTTCGAAGGAGGAGCTTGCAGCCAAGCGCGTCGTCGAGCTCGGCTGCGGTATCGGGCTCCCGAGCTTGGCCGCCCGCGCCCGCGGGGCCGTGGTCACGGCCACCGACCACTACCAGGCTGCACTCGACTTCGCCCGCTACAACGCCCGAGCCAACCTCGGGGAGCTTGAGCTACAAACGCTCCTCCTCGACTGGCACGCCCCCGAAACGGAGGGGCTTGAGGAGGCCTTCGACCTTATCCTGGCCGCCGACGTGCTCTACGAGAGCAGGAACGTCCCGGCGCTAACGACCCTGATCCCCGCCCTCCTGGCCCCCGGAGGTGAGGTCCTCCTCGCCGATCCTCGCCGCAAGGACACCCCGACCTTTTTGGAGAAGATGCGGAACAAAGGCTTTCGTTCGACGACGGAGGAGCACGTCATGTCCTCGGGCGGCCGAAAGGTCGTTATCTTGGTGCACCGACTCCGGTGGCGCTAATCTCGCTAATCTAAACGAGTTTTACTACTCGGGCGGCTGCTGGTGTCCTTATAGCCGGCTCGGCGATGCCGAATCTCAGCCGGATCGCGACCGGCAGCGTCGGTTTCCCGGTTACGCGTCTCTAGTCCGGACAGGAGCCTTCATTTCACATATATTTAACTTAGGGTTTCGACGGAGTTAACAAAGCGGATTGCCCTCCTGCTTATACTTTTCCAGGTCGTTGAGAAAGGCGGTTGGGGCTCCGCCGCATGTTTGAGGATTACGGGAGGCAAGGTTTCGGAGGCATTAGATTCGAGGGTCGGCACGACTGCACTGAATGGCAGTGTTATTGGGAGGCGTCGAGCTGCCCTTTTGGGCCTCGACTCTCCCGCATACATAGGGTCCCACATACACGGGGTAATGGTGGAGAATATGGAGCTTACGAGCGGGAACACGGGATGGAGCAGCTCGTCCTCCTCGGGCGCGGTGTTCACCCACACGCTTCTGGCTGCGGGCGCACTGGGGTGCAGTGCGGTGGCATGGCCGTGAGGCTTTACCAGAACGCCAGGGATCATGGCTAGAAGCACCTTAGAACGCGAAGCTTTGGCCGAGATCCTGATAGTCGAGGACGACGAGGTGATCCTGAACACCCTGGCCTACAACCTCGGCAGGCAGGGCTTCGAGGTGCACAAGGCAACCGACGGGGCCGAAGGGTTGAAGCTGGCCCGCAAGATGAGGCCCGACCTTATCCTGCTCGACGTGATGCTCCCCGGCGAGTCCGGCATCCGCCTGTGCGAGAGGATCCGCCA
>JALZFK010000108.1 GCA_030861585.1 Actinomycetota bacterium
TTTGCCGACGCCTTCAGGCTCACGCCGCAGGAGCGTGCCGAGCTTGCCTGGGGCTATACCTATAGCTCCCCGCTGCCCTGGGATAGACTGCGCGGGCCCCGCAAGCGCCCGACGAGCCCCTCCACAGACAATAGACATAGAGAATAGGCGCCTCTTCGAGGCCCGTTAGGGAGACCTTTAAGGACTCCAGCAGCGACTGCTGTCACTAAGGGCAGAAAGCTTTTGAGTATCCCATAAACGTTAGCACCGGAAGCTGGGTTTCCGAGAAAGTAGCCTTCGAAACTGTCTGAAAAGGGGTGCGGGCGACGCTCCGAGCGTGAATTTGGGAGGTATACGAAGGCCAGAATGGGCCGAAAAGCACCGTTTTGGTGGCCTGTAAGGTTACCATTGCAGGCACCTTAGAGACTTTTCAGACAGTTTCCTAACGGCGTTCTCCGAAGTTCGCCGGGCGTCGGAAAGATGTGCCCTTCGGCCGAAGGACCCTAGCCCTATTTTTGCTCCACCGTGTAGTGGATCGTCTGAGCGACCATCTTGCCGTTCTCGATCAGGTAGGAGTCGGCTCCATCCCTTACCCTGACGTTGTCGTCCTCGTAGGTCCACTCCAAGAAAGCCATCCTTCCCTCGACGGCCCTGTAGGTGTACTCGAAGGAGCGATGCTCGGGGAGGAGCTGCCAGAGCATGTGCGCCAGCTGCCTAACCCCTTCGTGACCGTGGAAAGTTCCCCAGTTTATGAGGATCACTATGTCCTCCGATACGTTGCGGCGGAGGTCCTCCTCGAGGCCCCGCTCGAAGCCCACCTCGCCTCCCCAGTTTTCGGCCAGGTTCAGGTGGTCGTCGAGCACTTCTTGGGCCGGGCGGCTACTGAGGTTCTCCATGACGCGATCCTCCCCTCACATCGCTGAACACGCCGATCACCAAGATGTTGGCACGCGAGCAAGCGCGGTGCATCCCAAGAAGGGTTATACACCGGGGTGCGTGGAAGGGGGTTTCACAGACGTTCGCGCCAGGCCGAGAGTGGTGGCATCATGCTCGTCTGCGGCAAAGTTGATTCGCTAAGCGCAAGCGCTCGGAGAGGAGTAAGTTGTCAGAACAAGAAGACAACAAGGCCATCGTTCGACGGTGGATCGAGGCGTACAACAACCGCGACATCCAGCAGGTCGAAGCGGATGTCCTGGCTCCCGGCTATGTAGCTCACGCCCCAGCTGCCTCAGGTCCCCTGGATACGGAGGCCTGGAGACAGTTCACCGCCGCCTTCATTGAGGCGTTCCCCGATCTTCGGCTCACGGTGGAGGACATCTTCTCGGTGGGGGACATGGTCGCGGCCCGTATTGCGTTCCATGGCACCCACGGCGGCGAGTTCCAGGGTGTCCCGCCGACCGGCAAGGAAGTGGCCTTCTCAAGCATCGAGATCGACCGCGTAGTGGACGGCAAGGTGCAGGAGCACTGGTTCGAGCTTGATCTGCTCGGTCTGATGCGGCAGCTAGGGGCCATCCCCGAGCCAGAGCAGTCCGAGGAAGCCAGCCCCACCTAGAGTATGTGGGCTATTCATCCAACCTCGTAGAAGAAGTGTCTTCTCGGAAGTTCAACGTGGGGATGAGGAGCGTCGTAGCGTAAGGAGGGTGATGTCGTCCTCCTGCTCCCAGCCTTCCCCAACGAAGGTGTAGAGCTCCTCCAAGATGAAGCTCCCTAGTGATCGTTCCTCACCATGCTTCGCCACGAGAGCACGAAGCCTGGGGAAGCCGAACATCTCACCTTTAGGGTTGCGAGCCTCTACAAGCCCATCGCTGTAGAACAGGACACAGTTGCCTTGCGCGAGAGAGACCTCTTTCTCTTCATAGCTCATCCCCGGCATCATCCCTAAGGGCATCCCCCTAGCCCTTAGCTCCTCAGCGTCACCGTTACGGTGTAGATAAGGCAGGTCATGTCCAGCGTTGGCGTAGGTGAGGCTAGCGCTGTTGGGATCTAGGATAGCGTAGAAGCAGGTGACGAACATGTTGGACGGTATGCGTGCGAACAACGCTTCGTTGGCCAGGGCTAGTGCCTCCCCGGGCGAGGAGTCCGAGGCTGCGGCCACGCCTCCCAGGTAGGCGACGGTTCCGGTCGTCACTATAGCAGCGGGCACTCCCTTGCCCGTAGCGTCCCCCACAGCGAAGCCCACGCGGCCGTCATCTAGCTGGTAGAACTCGTAGAAGTCTCCCCCCACCTCCCTGGCAGGCCGGTAGTAGGGGTCGATATGCCAGCCCTCTAGGGTGGGCACCCCCTTGGGGAGTGAGCCCAGCTGGATGTCTCGGGCCACCTGTAGGTCATGCTCGACGCGCTCGCGCTCGCGTATCTCCTGCGTGAGAGCCTCCAGAACCGGAGCACCGCTGGTAGCGCTCCACTCCTCTACGATCTTACCCTCGGAGACGCGGTGGATGAGCATTCCCCTCGTCTCACGCTCCTGAGTAGTAGGCGTCGTGATGTCTAAATGCACCCCTCGATCGCGGATGGTGCGCGTTGTATGCCGCGTTATCACCATATCGCCGCCATCGGTTCCCTGGTACTCGATGGTGGTGCGAATGTGGGAGAGAGCAGCGTGAGCTTCTGCCACTCTCTGTATGAAGCCCTCGCGCCCGGAGTCTTGGTCGGGTAGCATGCCGTGATCGACGAAGTCGAGGGCGAGCAGTTCGTCTAGCGCCTCTAAGTCGCCCTTCGCCTGCGCCTCCAAGAAGCGGCACACCAGGGCCTTGTTCTCCTCCGCTGAGGACACAGGAGCTTCCTCCTCCTCGCCAACCCACGTTCTTACTCAACGGTTCGGCAACAACATCAATGATGCCACCCGGAGGGGTTAGGCGCATTGACCGGAAGCTTATTCACCCAAGTGCCTAGAGAAACTGTCTGAAAACTCTAAACACGGGTCAGCCGCCTCACCATCAAGCGTGTCATCGCCACGTAAATGAACGCTTCACCAGTAGCACACAGTCGCTCATAGTCCTTGCTCATCCTACGGTTCTGATCTAACCACGAGAAGGTCCTTTCCACTACCCATCTGCGGGGTAATACCTGAAAGCCTCTGGGCGGCATGAGCCTTTGCCAGTCTACCTTCTTGCCCTCCTTGGCCCACTCTTCAGCCCACATCTTCATCACCTTCTCTGGGACGGGCTTCGCAGGCTTGCGTACGATCTGCACGCTCAAGCCCAAGACCTCCTCTGCCCACCTCTTGCCTGTGCCCTCGTAGCCCGCATCCAACCACAGGTGCTTCAGATGCGAGACTCCAGCTCTGGCCGACTCCAGCAACATTTTCAGGCCGTCCTGCTCAGGGATCTTGGCGCTATGTACTTTGGCTTTGAGGA
The DNA here is from genome assembly GCA_030861585.1 of Actinomycetota bacterium. Lineage (GTDB taxonomy): Bacteria > Actinomycetota > Rubrobacteria > Rubrobacterales > Rubrobacteraceae > Rubrobacter_F. Next base: position 3,333 of record JALZFK010000108.1, read on the forward strand.
CTAATCCCTCGGTGTCCACCAGTAGATGTCTTTTCCTGCCGTGAACCTTCTTGCCACCGTCGTAGCCCCGCTGTTCTCCACCCACTCCAGTGGTCTTCGCCGACTGGGAGTCGGCTATCCCAGCGCTAGGCTGCGGGTTCCTGCCTAAGCAGATCCGCAAGCGCTCGCGCAACGCTGCGTTGAGTTGCTCGAAGGTGCCGTTGATCCTCCACTGGCGGAAGTAATGGTAGACGGTCTTCCAGGGTGGGTACTCGCGAGGAAGCAGCCGCCAAGGGCATCCACTCCTCAAGATGTAGAAGACAGCATTTAGGATCTCGCGCGGGCTATGGATTCTCTGTCGTCCTCGGCATTTCGGAGCCGGGACGAAGGGTTCAATATGCTTCCACTCAGCATCAGTAAGATCGGTAGGGTAGCTCCTTTTCATGCGTCGGAGCGTACGTCAGAGTACCGTTTGATCCTTTTTCAGACA
>JALZFK010000415.1 GCA_030861585.1 Actinomycetota bacterium
GCGCGTGCGGCTGCTAGGGCTACCTCGGCACCTAAGGCTTCAAAAAAGGCTGCGTTTTCCGAAGAATCGCCGGGGGGGAGCTGGGAAGGGTCGAGTGAGGGGCTCGAGGTGGGTCCGGAGTCCTGCAGGCCGGCGAGCCTCCCCATGTAATACAGCTCCAGGTCGCCACGGTCCGCCGAGCTCGTCGGATCCTCAGGCGCCAGAGCAGACGGGTCCGCCTGGTGCTGCGTAGATCCCTCCGAGAGCAGTTCAGTAGGGAGGGTCAGGTGGGAGACCGGCGCCTCCTCCTGAGGTCTAATGAACGAGTTAGGGTCCAACTGGGCCACCTCCTTTCGAAGCGAGACTTCTCAGGCTCGCTTAGCTAGTACTTTTACAATGCGCCTAAATAATAAAGCTGTCAAGGGCGGAGGGGAGAGCTGCGTCTACCCTTCAGACCGCGGCCGCGATGGAGGCTACGTTATCCTGAGAAAGGCCCTTGCGGGCCGCGTTGGTGTACTCAGTGGTGTAAATCGGGCTGGGGTTTCTCCCAGCCCTTCTCTTGGCTATGCGCGCTTGTCCTGCAAAATGGTAGAAAAGTGAGAGCGGAGGAGGAGGGATTCGAACCCTCGATACCCCGTTCAGAGGTATAACACCTTAGCAGGGTGCCGCCTTCAACCACTCGGCCACTCCTCCACTGGATCGCCGATTATACCAGAAAGGGAGATCCTCCGAGGGTGGTTCCTGGGTGCTACACTGCCACCGAAGATGTGAGCTTTGGGCGGAGGCATTCGTGGTCGAAGTGAAGAAGAGGCGAGTAAGCATCCCCGAACTGAAGGGGATGAAGGATCGGGGGGAGAAGATCTCCATGCTCACCGCCTACGATTACCCGACGGCCCGGCTCCTCGACGGAGCCGGGGTGGACGTTCTTCTGGTAGGGGACACTTTGGGCATGGTGGTGTTAGGCTACACTTCGACCGTATACGTGACCCTGGAGGAGATGATCCATCACGTAAAGGCTGTGGTCCGGGGGACGGATCGGGCGCTCGTGATCGGAGACCTCACCTTCGGCTCCTACAACGAGGGCTTCGCCCAAGCCATCCGCTCCGCCAGCCGCCTCATCAAAGAAGGTGGCTGCGCCGCCGTCAAGCTCGAGGGCGGCATCGAGATGGCTCCGACCGTCCGGGCAGTCGTGGACGCCGGTATACCCGTAGTCGGCCACGTCGGCCTCATGCCCCAGAGCGCAGCGAAGGTCGGCGGCTTCAAAGTGCAGGGCAGGACCGCCGAGGACGCCTCCTCCCTCGTCGAGAGCGGAAGAGCGTTAGAAAAAGCCGGCGCCTTCATGATCGTTATAGAAGCCGTTCCTGCGCCCGTGGGCGCGCTCCTGAGCCGGAGTCTTACGGTCCCGGTCATTGGTATAGGGGCTGGGATCGAATGCGATGGGCAGGTCCTCGTCACGCCGGACATGCTTGGCCTCCAGAATACCCTGACGCCCCGCTACCTCAAGCGCTACGCCGACCTCGCTGGCACCGTCGAGGAGGCGGTGCGCTCCTACGTCTCCGAGGTCAAGACCGGAACTTTCCCGGCCGAGGAGCATGGCTACCCGATGGACCCCGAAGAAGAGGCTAAGTTGAAGCAAGCCGCTCAGGCAATCGGCTGGTCAGCTGGTTAGCAGGGGCGGGCGACGAAACCGCCGCGCGAGACCGTCTCTCCTCCCGTAATGCTTATGCTGTCGTGAGGCAAAGCGTCCACGACGGTTCGCGGGGTGAAGGGCGAAGAGCTAACCAGCCGAAAAGCTATGAATCCAGAAGGTCGGGTTTATTACCAACGGGTTCGGCGTCGAGGACCTGCTTGCCGGAGATCTCCTCCTTTATCCTCACCAGGGTCGCGTTGAGTTCGGCGCCGAAGAGGACGACCAGGGAGGAGATATAGAGGTAGAGGAGCAGGAGGATCACGGCGCCAATGGAGCCGTAGGTTTTGTCGTAGGAGCCGAAGTTGGAGACGTAGATGTTGAAACCGATGCTCGCCAGGACCCAGAGGGCGACGCCGATGAAGCCGCCCGGCGTGATCCAGCGGAACGGCTGGTCGACGTCGGGCGCGAAGTAGTAGAGGAGCGCCACCACGGTGACCAGGAACAGGAGCGCTACAGGCCAGCGGATTATGTTCCACACCACCGTGAAGATGTCCCCAAGCCCGAAAGCGTCGGCGACGGCCCTCCCAATGGGGTAACCGGCGACCATGAGCAACACCCCTATAAGGATGAGTACCGACAGGCCCAAGGTCATGAGGATCGCGATCCCCCTGACCTTCCAGAACGGGCGCGTCTCTTGCGCGTCGTAGGCCTTGTTGAGGGCGTTTATGAGGGCGGCGAAGGCCCCGGAGGCCGACCAGATGGTGATGAGGAGGCCGATCGAGAACAGCCCTGGTGCCGGGTTGTTCCCGGAGATGATATCGCCGGTGTAAGTGTCGATGATCTCGTAGACCTGTTGCGGCGTGACCTGCCGGAAGTAGCCAAGAACCTCCTCGGCGAGTTCGGGACTGGAGAAGGTGCCCATGAGCGAGACCAAAACCAGGATAAACGGGAAGAGCGCCAGGATCAGGTAATAAGCCAGCTGCCCCGCGAGCCCCGGGACGTCGTCACGTTGGAACTCGGCCACCGCTTTTTTGAGTACCGTGAAGCTGCAGAGGGTTCTCAAGTCGCGCAGGAAGTTCCCTAACGAACCCCCTGCAGGGCGTCTCGCGACGGCCTCGATTTCGGCCTGCGACAGCCCCAGTCTCTTCGGATCTCCACCGCTCTTGTTTCCAGGATTATACATAGGCAACCTAGTTCAATTATAGCTCTAATCGCGAGGGGTCCGTGCGACCGTTCAAAAGATTTGTGCTACTTCCGGGTGCTCTCGCGGAACCTCTCCGACTTCGAAGCACGGCATCTGCCGGGCGCGTAGAATTGAGGCGACGTTGTGGGGTTTGAGAAATCTTGGGAACCGTTCGCTGGTGCAAGCTATGGAAGGATAGCTCAGGGTGGCACATCTAGGAAGTACCGACTTGAGAACCATCGAGTGGGGGGAGGCAGACGCGCCGAACGTAGCCCTCCTCGTCCATGGCCTCACCGGACGGGCAGAGGCTTTTGAAGCTTTGGTGGACAAATTGGATCTCGCCGCGGGTGTCTCCGGCGGTCCTTGGCGCTTCATCGCGCCGCACCTGCGTGGTAGGGGAGCTTCGAGGGGAATCTCGGTGAGCGAAGGCGGTATTCAGGAGCACGCACGGGATCTACTCGCGCTCATGGACCGGAAGGGGCTCGAGAGGGTAGTGCTGGCCGGGCATTCTATGGGCGCCATGATCGGGGTGTACCTCGCCGCCCACCACCCAGAGAGGCTTCGGGGCCTCGTCCTCATAGACGGCGGCTCCGACGTGAACGATCAGATCGACGCCCTCCTAGATCCTGCCATCGAGCGTGTCAAAGGGAGCTACCCCTCTCAAGAAGCCTACCTGGAATACCTCAAAAGTCAGCCCGTTTTTGCGGACCGATGGGACGAGCACCTGGAG
>JALZFK010000003.1 GCA_030861585.1 Actinomycetota bacterium
TCAACCCGTATAAGGTGCACGAGGGGATAGGGTCGGTCGTGGAGGAGTGTGCGTACTGGGCCAAAGAGAGGGGATCGCTCGGGTACCAGATCGACGGGGTCGTCGTAAAGGTCGACTCCTACGAACAACAGCGTGCCCTCGGATCAGTGGCGAAGGCGCCGCGCTGGGCCATAGCGTACAAGTTCGAGCCGCTCGCCGGTCGCACCCGCCTCAAGGAAATCATCGTCAACGTCGGTCGCACGGGCGCCTTGACGCCGCAGGCGATGCTCGATCCGGTCAACGTCGGCGGTGTGACGATCTCGCGCGCCACCTTACACAACGAGGACTACATAAAAGAGAAGGGCATCCTAGTGGGCGACGTCGTCGTCGTCGAACGGGCAGGGGACGTGATCCCGCAGGTCGTTCACGCCCTCTCCGAAGAGCGCACCGGCGAGGAGTACCCCTTCGTTATGCCCAAAGAGTGTCCTATCTGTGGCGAGCCCGTGTCGCGCCCCGAGGGGGAAGCCGTCACCCGCTGCGTGAATGCCCGCTGTCCCGCTCAAGCGCTAGAGCACATTATCCACTGGGCCTCTAAGGGCGCGATGGACATCGAGGGTTTAGGCGAGAAGGTTGCCACCCGCCTCTTCGACCTCGGCCTCATAAGAGACACGGCGGACATTTACGAGCTAAAGGCGGAGCAGCTTGAGCCGCTCGAAGGCTTCGCGGAAAAGAGCGCCGAGAACCTGGTCCGCGCGATCGAGCGGAGCAAGGAGCAGCCCTTCCCGCGCGTGCTCTACGCCTTGGGCATCCGGCACGTAGGAAGCGTTACGGCGACCCTTATAGCCGAGAGGTTCGGCGGCGAGGATTTGTTGCAGGGCGTAGGTGTGGAGCAGCTCACCGAGATCGAAGGCGTCGGTGAGGTAGTGGCGCGGGCGGTGGTGAACTACTTCGCCCTCGAAGACAATCGCGACCTTGTAAAGCGCCTGATGATGGCGGGTCTCAACTTCGAGCGGGCGGCAGGGCAAGCCCTCGAAGGTCCGCTAGTTGGCAAGCGAATGGTCATCACAGGGACTTTGAGTAAGCCGCGCAGCTACTTCGTCGAGAGGTTGGAGGCAGCCGGGGGCACGTTCGCCTCCTCGGTTAGCAAGAACACAGACTACGTGCTTGCCGGCGCAGAGTCCGGCTCCAAGCTGGAGAGGGCCAATGCTTTCAACATCCCGATCCTCGACGAAGCGGCCTTCGAAGAGTTGCTCTCCTAGGTGAGGTCACCACTCGGGCTACATAGAATTCGCTATTCCTGTCAGGCCCCGAAGGCCCAGCGACCATCTACGCCGTGGTTTCATAGCTTACGGAGGCCCCTGCGTCATAGGTCCGTTTCTATACGCGAGGGGTAGGCGCGTCTAGTAAAGTTGTTTTCATGGATGCATCCGCGAACCATGCGGTGATTGTCGGAGGGCCGGAGGAGACGGACGAACTGTTGGCGATCGTGCTCGACGACGGCGAGGCAATACCGCTCTTCGACTCCGTGGAGGAGGCGGAGACGTTTCTGACCTCTACCGGGGACCTCGGCAAGGATTGGCGGGCGATGGCGGTGACGGCGCGGAAACTCATCGAGCTTCTGGAATATCAGGGCGACGAGGTCGAGTACGTGGCGTTGAGCCCACCGCCGGAGAACCTGGAGGGTGGGATGGAGGTTAACGTGATCTACCGTGAAATCCTCACCGACCTCCTCAAGCGTCAGTTAGCCGTGAACCCGCCAAAGGAGGAGCGAGGCTTCTGGAGACGGCTGTTCGAGCGCTAGTAAACGTTCGCTACGAAGCAGTCTTCTCGAAGGTGAGCGTGTAGGCCGGGAAATTGCCAAACCTCTCTTCGAGCTCCAGCATTGTGGTTCGGCCATTGAGGGCAAGACCTTCCTGGTGACGCCGACCACCTGGGCAACAGGTATTGTCAGGCGACCAGTACCGTAGCCTGCACAGGGCACCTTCATATCGGGTGTGAGATCGAAGCGTTCGAGAAACATCTCGGCTCCCACGAAAGAATCTGTGCCGGTGTTCTCGATCAGGAACGTAAGTAGAAGCGGCAGCGGCCGGATGCTGCTGCCGTCAGAAGAACGCCATGATCACCAACGTCACCCCCGCGAGGGCGTAACGCGGGAGCTTCTTGGCGCTCTCGTTCTTCTGACCCACGTCTCGGACAGTCCGGCCTCTATCGGCCCCTACCCTTCACCGGTCAGGATCGCCACTTCGCGGGGGGTGAGGGGCTCGCGGTGCGGGGTCCCGAGCGTTACGCGTCGGACGAAGCCGGCACCTTCGAGCCGGGGGCGGTAGGTGGGGAAGGTCAGTAGCGCGTAGTGTCCTGGGCCACGCCCCCTTCGTGGGGGGCGGTGCTCAATCCACAGAACGGGGCGCGGCAGGTCCGGAAGGCCGGAGGCGAAACGGTCCCGGATCACCTCGGCAGCCAACCTTTCGACCATCTCGGCGCTCCGATCCTCGGGCAGCTCGCTGCACAAGACCACGGGAGCATCACTGGCGGTCTCGCCCGGGTAGATCCGGATCCTGCACCACCCCACACCATAACGGTAACACCTACCCTGGTGGATGTAGTCGTACAAGGGCTCCAACTTATCTCTCCTAGCGCGAACCGCGGCCTAAAGACCCGCGTACCCTACCCGTTGTCGGGCGCGAGGCCCTCCCCAGGACGGCTGACGACCTTGTCTATCACACCGTACTCGACCGCCTCACTTGCGCTAAGCATGTAGTCGCGATCGGTATCGCGCTCGACCTTGTCAATGGGCTGTCCCGTCATCTCTGCCAGAAGCTCGTGCATGCGCTTCTTGGACCTCATAAGCTCCCTAGCGTGTATCTCGACGTCCGAAACCTGGCCCCCCAAACCCCCGATGCTCGGCTGGTGCAATAGTATCCGCGTGTTAGCGAGCGTGCTGCGCTTGCCCTTCGTCCCGGCCGCGAGCAGGAACGCCCCCATCGAGGCCGCCATGCCCAGAGCCGTCGTCGCAACGTCGCACTTAATGAACCGCATAGTGTCGTAGATCGCCATCCCCGCGTACACGCTCCCGCCGGGAGAGTTGATGTACAGGTTGATGTCCTGCTCGGGATCCTCGCTCTCGAGGTGCAAGAGCTGGGCCATGACAACGTTGGCGAGCTGGTCGTTCACCGGCGTGCCGACGAAGATGATCCTGTCGACCAACAGCCGCGAATAAATGTCCATCGTCCTCTCGCCTCGAGGACTCTGCTCCGTGACGTAGGGGATGACCAACCCGGGATCGTGCTCCATCCTTAAAACCTCCTCAAGCGCCCACAGGCTATACTCTACCAGAGTAACATTATTGCAGTATTTATACAAGTTTTTCGCAGTATTTGGAGGTGACGGGGTTGGATTTGCCGCATTTGCGCAGCTTCCGGCAGCGGGCCGTGATGAGCCAGGAGCAGTTAGCGGAGAAGAGCGGGGTGGCGCGGGACACTATCTCCAAGCTGGAGACCGGGCAACGCAAGGCCTATCCGTCCACGATCCGTAAATTGGCCGCCGGCCTTGAAGTGGAGCCGCGGTTGCTGCTCGGCGACGAGCATCCGAAAACGTCGCAGGAGGCGGAAGGTCCTCTGGAGAAGCCAAAGGGCAATAAGAAGATGGGGTTTTAGCTCCGCGCTCCGTTTCGCTGTTGGTACTCAGAAGCTCACCGGCGGTTCGCGGGTTGGCTCCGGGACTTTGTGGGTGGGGTGTACACGAGCCGGAGTGAGCGCCACGAGGACGCCTCCGGGAGATAGCGCCTCGACGATCATACTTTCGGGCGCTCTCAATCATACTTTTGGAGGATGCGCCCACCGGTCCGACCCGAGAAAATCAACCGAGACTGCCATATGGGCGGCGTGCGAGTAACAAGGAGAAGAGGTAAGACGAGTAGCTCTAACGATGGTGAGAACTGTATTTTCGTTCTTAACAAGCGTGGTTCCTTCGCGAAGGAGGATTTTTGGGTCTTCGGAGAAAACACGCCTTCCGGCCCGTGCATTGGTCCTTCGGCAGTGTATGTCTGACTTAGCGCATGGCCGTGGTAGAAGCGCGAGGCTTCGTACGTCGCTCTCAGAAAGGAGCAGAAGGATGGCCAACAAGGCCACGAGTGAGAGACGGCGGTGGTTGCATAAAGCGCTGCTGACCTTGGTGTCGCTGGCGACAGTGCTGGCGGGTGCTCCGGTCTTGGCGCAGGATATCACGGCGCCGACG